>CAXBOF010000163.1:0-5528 GCA_963977205.1 uncultured Phycisphaera sp.
CCGGGTCAGTCGTCAACACATCCCGCGCCGAGGCGAGACTTGAGGAACTCGGTCTTCATCGTGAAACTACCGCCGGTCACGACGGACTCGGTCTCGGTGAGGCCAGCGAGAATTGCGATCGTGCCGGAAACCGTGCGCGGCCCGACATCAACACGCCGTACCGCGAACAAATCCGATTCCTGCCGCACAAAGACGAACGGCGAGCCGTCGATCTCATGCACCGCTTCACCTGGAACAAGCAGCGAGTTCGAGGTGCCACCGATCATTGCGGAGACCTCGGTGAACATGCCGTGCCGAAGGATGCCGCGATCATTACTAACCGTTGCGCGGGCCCGGACCATCCGCGTACGCTCATCGATGCGCGGGCTGATCCATGTGATCTGTCCGGGGATCTCAAGCTCGGGCAGGGCCCGTACGCTCGCGATGATCTCAACGCCACGCTCGATCTGGAATGCTTGCTCCTCCGGGACCGCGAGCTCGATCCACATCGTTGACAAATCAGCGATCTCGAAGATCGAGCCCTCTGAATCCGCTGCCTCGCCAAGCACTGCAGTCCGCTCGACGACAGTGCCAGCGAAGGGTGCCCTGACATACAGGTCTGAGGAAGACGACTGCTCAGCAGCGATTTCGGCGACTTCCGATTCAGTGAATCCGAGGTTGATGAGCTGCTGGTGCGTGCGACGCACCTCAAGCTCGGCGAGCTTTAGCGCCGCCTGGGCATCCTGGAAGTCTCGCCGCGCTGCAATGTTCTCATTCACGAGCTTCTGCTCGCGCTCGAACACGGTGGTTCTCGCTTCGAGCTCCGCGATCTTGGACAGGTATGCTGACTTTGCCTGTGCGACATCCACCGAGTTGATAATCGCGAGCACTTGCCCCTCTTCGACGCGATCACCGACATCGACGCGGATATCGGCGATCACACCAGGAGCCAACGGTGTGAGCTTGGCTAGCCGGTTGCCGTTGTAGCGGACCTCTCCCAACAGGCTTATCGATGCCGATGCAGCGCCGCGATCCGGCCGCTCAAGCGTTAGCCCCGCAAGCTCGGCCGATCTCGCAGACGGCATGCGGACGAGCAACGACTCGCCAGCCTCAAGCGCCCCAGCGAGTTGGGGCTGGCAAATTCCACATTCGATCTCATCGACGCCGTGCTCGTGACAGAAGAGAGCGGGAGCCTCATCGCGGGAGGGCGTCGCCGAGGCGTCCCCCAGTAGGGTGGGATTGCACAGGTGGCATTCGTCCTCGTAAAGGAAGTGCTCCTCGCAATATGGACGAGCCGAGTCTTCCAACTGTGGCTGGCAGATCCAGCACCGGTCCTCGTAGCGACCGTGCTCGGTGCACCACAAGCGGCCCTCATCACGCTTGGCCGAGTCACAGATGAAGCAAGTCTCGTCTGCGCCGTGTCCGTGGAGACTACCGGCTGATTCATCGGCTGCGTTCTCGGAGGCACCGAGTGTCGGGTTACAGAGATGGCACTCGTCCTCATACAGATAGTGCTCCTCGCAGTAGGGCCGGGACGGATCCTCGAGCTGCGGCTGGCAGATCCAGCACCGGTCCTCGTACCTGGCATGCTCGGTACACCACAGGCGACCGGCATCGCGCTTCGTGGTGTCACACACAAAGCAAGTCTCACCGTTCTCGTGAGAGTGCGCGACCTGAGTCACGTCAGATGCACGTGATCCGTCGGGCGCTGATGATGCTTCCTGATTGCGGTCGCACCCGCCGAGCAGGAGCGCTGTTGTGATCAGGCAAACGAGTGCAATGACGCCGTGTGATGGTCTCACGGTGTATCTCCTTGATTGGGGTGATCAGAATGTTCGTCGGAGCGAGGGGCGTTCAGCGGCTCTGAGATGAGCCCCTCAACCTGCACCTTTGCGGCGTGGTACTCGGCAAGGGCTTCGAGCCGTTGTGTTTCAGTATCGAACAGGGTGCGCTGTGCATCGAGGACATCGAGGTACGGGAGCTTGCCCTCGTCATAAGCCCTTCGCGTAGCGTCGTAGGCGTCCTGTGCTGCGGGGAGAAGAACCGCGTCGATCGCCTTGGCCTCGTGGTACGCAGCAGTCAACCGTGCGTGCGTACGAACAAGCCGGGTCGCCAAGTCGCGGCGGGATGCTCGGGCTTCATCGACCGCTTGTGCCGCCCGCAGACGAGCGGCGAGGATTCCCCCCTGATTGCGATCGAAAATGGTCAGTGGTACGGACGCTGACACCACAAGACCAACATCATCGTTTTCCTCGAACCGCCGAATGCCGGCTCCGGCCGTAACATTCGGAACGGCTTGGGATCGTTCGAGAGCAACCACCGATGATCGCCGCTCGGTCTCCGCGATCCAACGCTGCACTTCCGGATGCTGCTCAACGAGATCCGTCAGGGCATCGAGCAACGGAACAGGCAGGAGATCATCCAGTGATCCGATGGCTACATCAAAGTCGGGATTGGTCGCATCCCACATCGCGCAGAGGTCACGCTTCGCGGCGTCAAGCTCTCGACCCCGCCGATCTGCGGCGATACGGGCGGACTCGCTTTCGAGCCGTGCCTTGATCTCATCGATCGGCGAAACATCGCCGGCCTGCACCCGCCGATCGATGACGTGCCGGTTCTCTTCAGCGAGCTCTTGTGCACGAACGGCGAATTCGACCCGCTGCTGGAGTTCCAGCACACGAACGAATCGGGTGGCGGTGTCGGTGAGCACGGCGAGCCGCTGTGCTTCGAAATCGAGAGCAGCCACCGCCCACTGCCCCTCGGCGACCCGCACTCGGCGGTCTCGCTTCCCGCCGAGCTCAAGAAGTTGGCTAAACGCAATTGTCGTCTCGGCAGACTCAAAGCCATTCAGACTTCCAGAGCCCGCGAAGTCCTCGACTTCGATCCCAATGCTCGGATTAGGCGAGAGCCCGGCCTGCAGACGACGCGCCTCTGCAATCCTCGGCTCCCATGCGAGCGACCGCAGCCGTGGGTTGCGCACCAGCGCAGCCGCGAGAGCTTGACGGAGGGTCATCTGCTCGCCGATGGCGACCACATCCGATCCTGATCTGACTCGATTAGGCTCCGATGGTGCTTCGTAACGAGGCATGTCGCGCAAGAGAGGCCTTGCCGCGGGTGGCTCGAAGTTGAACGGTGACGGTGCGCACCCGCCCAGCAGAGCGAGGATGCTCACGCAACACAACAGCTTTAATTCAGCGAATCTCATGTGTTTCACTCGGATAGAGACGTTGCTCGGCGCACGCCGAGACCCTGGGGAAATACGAACGCAGTTCACGAACTGCGCAGAATCCCAGGTCGTCCTAAACGAGCAAAATCACGCTGCGAAGATGGCAAGCAGAGAATCCGATGCCTGATAGCACCGGAGGTTGCGGCATAGAGATCGTACTGGCCGATCGGCTAGCGAGGAACTCGAACCAAGCGAAGGTCGGATCATCAGGCCCATCCAGAGACCAGTCTTCGTCCGTGTCTTTCTCAAAGCGATCAACGGCAACGGTCGACTCGGATTCCACCTCGGTGGACTGGCATCCGCCGTCGGGGCAGGCAACGCAGCGACTCGATTCGTCGCTGTGCTTTGAGGGAACCGGGCACGGGTCTTCACCCGGCCCGTCGCAGCAGAATTGGTCGCCGAACTGGGTGGTCGTTGACCCATCAGCACAGATGCAGAGGAAACGGGGGCCGAGCCCGGCTCCCAAGGCAAACCAAAGGGCGAGCGAGATCGAGATGGCTGGGTGAGGTTTCACAGGCGTGGGTCAATCAGGTCAGCGATGTCTTGACTATTACACAATATCGTGTAATAGTCAAGTGCGGATCAGCGCTGCTCAGAATTTGAAGGGGTCCCAGATGGAGTCTTGCCGCCCGAAACCGCCTCTTGCCGCCCGTCCGCTCATCGGGGCGGTCGAAGCCGAGCGGGTCGGCACCCTCTTCAAGAGCTTGGCCCATCCAACCCGACTGCGTCTGCTCCACGCCCTGATTCGGGTCGATGAGCTCAGCGTGGGTGACCTCGCAGATGAAACCGGGATGACGGTGCAGGCCATCTCGAATCAGTTGCAACGCCTCGCCGAGGTTGGAGTGGTTGGTAGAAGGCGCGATGGGCTTCAGGCCCTATATCGTGTGATCGACCCTTGCGTCCCCGTGCTGCTCGAACGAGGCTGGTGCCATATAGACGAGCACGACTCATCAAGCCTCCGTGCCGGTACCTAGCTCCATCTCCCATACACAGCTTGACGCCGACTGCTCTCTGAATCAGATGGGTTCAGTATGAACTCATGGATAACCAAATTCACCGTTGCGGACAAACAGAAACCATGGATTTGAGGGGCTTGAAACGGTTCCAATCGGAGAAGCGGGTGCAGACAGTGAGATTGGCTTGATCTGGCGAGTTTGTGGACGTTCTCAAGGACTACGAAGTCCGAATTGGGACAATAGCGACATCCGTTTTGACATCCGTTTTATCAATCTGAAGCCTCTCAAAACGCCATTCATCGCCTCTGAAAGCGAATGCGCCTGACTCTTAATCAGCGGGTTTCAGGTTCGAGTCCTGAGGGGGGTATTTCCAGTTTCGCCTGTGCGAGCGGCTGCGGCCCCGTGCAAGAGCGTGCGGAAGTCCTTATCCAGCTTGGGTTTGTACTCACGTCTGTCCTTGTCTGTGATGCAGCCAATGAGTTCGGCCATCGTGCGGTTCAATGCATCCGCGAGCGAGGCCGTATGCGCAGCGCGCATACGGGAGCGCATACGCGCCGGGGCTTCCGAGTGGGTTGTTGGCGGCCGCATGTGGCTGCTATCCAAAGGGAATCGACCGATCATCGGGGTTGGGCCGAAGGCGGCTCCAGGGGCCGCTCGCTGCTCGTCCAGATTGACATGGGCGTTTACCCGGAGCGTGAGATCGGGCGTCAGGTACTTGCCCAACGTTAGCCGAGCAAGTCGAGTGCCTGCCACGCTCCGGGTGGCTTGCCCATGACCCGCTTGAACGCGCGGTTAAACGCCGCTTCGGAGTTGTAACCGAGCTTGGCGGCGCACTCGGCGGCTGTGATTTTGGTCTCGAGGAGCCATGATCCGGCGAGATGCATCCTCCAACGGGTGAGGTACTGCATCGCGGGCACGCCAACGAGTTCGGTGAAGTGGGCCGAGAATGCCGAGCGTGACATTGACACCGATTCTGCGAGCGACGCGACCGTCCAGTCCTTGGTCGGCTCGCGATGGATCTGCAGGATCGCCGGACCGATGCGCTCGTCGCTCAGGGCGCCAAGCCACCCGCGACGTGAGGCAGGGTTCTCGACAAGCCACGTCCGGATCGCCTGGATGACGAGGATGTCGGCGAGCCGTGTGACGATGGTCTCACCGCCCGGCAGGCGCGAACTGGCTTCGGCGGCCATCAGGCGCAGCGTGCTGTGCATCCACTCGGCGTGCGGCGTGATTCCGGCTTGGGCATTCCACGTCTTGATGTGGATCAGGCTCGGGAGCAGTTCGATCAGATCGCGCGCCGCGGGATGGCCGAAACGAACGGCGCCGCATACAAGCTTGGTCTCATCACCGCCGCCGCCATAGTCGAG
>CAXBOF010000164.1:0-5471 GCA_963977205.1 uncultured Phycisphaera sp.
CCGCCCCGTGTTGGCGGGACGCTCCTAATAGGGATGTCATGGCTTGACCGCAGCCGGGGGAGTGTAGGCGGACACAGAATGAAGTTCGGGTGCCACGGCTTGTCCCGCAGGGCAAGCCGTGCGGTGTGATGGTACTGCAATTTCACGGATTGCCGAAGACGGACAAGCCGTGGCACCCGTTTGCTGTCAACCTTCTTCACCCAGCACCCACGCCAGCCCGCCTTCGAGGTGCTGGACAAATTCGGGCTCGGTGAAGGATTCGCTGGAGTGCCCGCCGCCGGTGTAGAAGCTGCGGCCGCCGTCGTATTCGTGGCACCATGCGATGGGGTGTGAGTCGCCCATCGTCGCGCCCTCGTAGGTCGTCTCGTCGAGGGCGAGCAGTTTGCTCACCTCGTCGGTCGGCATGCTGCGGTAGTCGTACCACTCGTCGGTGCGAACCCAGTGCGCCCCGAGGTGCTTCGTCGAGGGGTGGTGAGGATCGAGGACGTGGATCGTCGCTTCCTGGATGCTCGGGTGGCTCTTGAACTGGGCGCCGACAAGGCTGGCGTACCAGGGCCAGTCGTACTCCGTGTCGGCCGCGGCGTGGATGCCCATGTACCCCTTGCCCGACTGGATGAACTTCTCGAACGCCTCCTGCTGCGCATCGTCGAGCACGTCGCCGGTCGTACTCAGAAAGACGACCGCGTCGTAGTTGGTGAGATTCTCTTCGGTGAAGGTTGTCGAGTCTTCGGTGTGCTCGATCGCCCAGCCGCGGGACTCACCGATCTTGCGCACGGCTTCGACGCCATCGGGAATCGAGCTGTGCCGGAAGCCGGCGGTCTTGGTAAAGACCAGCACGCGGTGCGTGGGCTCGTCCTCTTGATCGGGCGCGGGCGACCAGGCGAGGACTGGGATGATGATGGCAATGGCAGCGAGGAGGTGGGGCAGTTTCATGCCGCCAGCTTACCGTTTCTTCTTGAGCCAGTTGTGCAGTTTCTTTGGCGTCCACGTATTCACGCAGAGTTCGGGCGTCAGCCAGCCGCGGCGGGCGGTGGCGATGCCGAAGCGGATGTTGTCAAAGTCGGTAGGGGCGTGGTCGTCGCAGTCGATGGCGATCTTGCAGCCGGCCTCTGCCGCTGCCCGGACGTGCGTGTCGCGGAGGTCCAGGCGCATCCAGTGCGCGTTGATCTCCAGAGCCGTGTCGTGCTCCACAGCCGCGGCGATGATCTCGTCCATCGCGGGCTCGAGCCCCTTGCGCCGGTTGATGAGCCTGCCCGTCGGGTGCCCGATGATGTTGACATTGGGGTGCTCGATCGCCTTGAGCAATCGCTTCGTCGCGGCCTTGGTGTCCTGCGAGAGGGCCGCGTGCGGGCTGGCGACGACGATGTCGAGCCACGCGAGGATCTCGTCGTCGTAATCGAGCGAGCCGTCGGCCAGAATATCGACCTCCGAGCCTGCCAGGATCGTGATCTTCTTGCCGAAGTGCTTGCGCGCTTCTTCGATCTCGTCGCGCTGCGCGCGCAGCCGTTCGACAGACAAGCCGCCGGCCTGCACACTCGACTTGCTGTGATCGGTGACGGCCATCGTGTGGAAGCCGCGATCGATCGCGCACTGGATGAGTTCGTGCAAGCTCATCTTGCCATCGGACGCGGTCGTGTGCGCGTGCAGATCACTCTTGATGTCCTCGACTTCGATGAGCTCTGGCGTCTCTTTGAGGTCGAGTTCGCCCGCGTCTTCGCGGATTTCGGGGGGGATATAGGGCATGCCCAGCTTGGTATAGACGGCTTCCTCGGTTTTGGCAGCCACGGGTTTGACGCCCCGGCTCTGGGGCGACTCGGTCGTCGATGTGTCCTCGGGGAACAGGCCGTACTCGTTGAGCGTGAGTCCCTTCTTGAGCGCCCGCTCGCGGAGGCGGATGTTGTGCTCCTTGGAGCCCGAGAAGTACAGGAGCGCTGCGCCGAACGCGTTGTCGGGCACGATGCGCAGGTCCGCGCCGACGGTGGGGGGCAGCTTGCCGTCGGACTTCCAGCGGGCCGAGTTGCTTTTGACAGCAAGGCGCACCGAGCACTTGGTCTCGCCTCGCGCGATGACCTGCTTGACGTTGTCGGCCTCGCAGAACGCCTCGGCCGCGGCCTCAGGGTTCGTCGTCGAGACGAGGATGTCGATGTCCCCGATCGTGTCCTTGCCCCGACGCAGTGACCCGGCAAACGCGCACTGCTTCACGCCTTTGACCGCCTTCATGCGATCGATCAGCGCATCGGCGATCGGGGCTGCGATGCCAAGCGCCAAGCGCTCGTTTGATTTGGAGGCGAAGGTGAGCGCGGTCTTGATGTTCTCGACTGTTTTCTCACCCATGCGCGGGAGGGAGAGGATCGAGCCGTCGTCGATGGCTTTCTTGAGGCTCGCCCGGTCGGTGATGCCCAGGTCCTGCCACATGAGGCGGACGGTCTTAGGCCCGAGCCCCTGGATATCCAGCACGCCCGCAAGGCCGGCGGGGACGTCCTTGCGGAGGGCTTCGAGCTCGGTCACCGAGCCAGAATCGGCAAACTCCCGGATGAACGAGGCGATGCCCTTTCCGATGCCATCGATCGAGACGAGGTCTTTCTCTTCGAGAGTCGAGAGGTCCCTGGGTTGGGATTCGACCGCTCGGGCGGCTCTTGCGAATGCGTTGACCCGGAATCGGTTAGCGCCCGTCAGCTCGAGGAGCCTTGCCATCTCATCGAGTCGGCTGTGGAGATCTGCGTTAAAGCCCATGCCAGATAGTAGGTGGGAGCGCCTGTATGCACGCTCAGGATTCAGAATCCCCGCACGAGCCGTACTGACGGACGATCTCGGCTTCGATGCTTTCGATCACAGCCAGGCGTTCGTCTTCTGGGATCAAGAGCAGAGCCGCGACCCATCGCCGAGCGATCTCCGGGCCGATTGGTTTCATGAGATCAACCAGAAGTTTGAGATGATCGCTGGGAGAGAGCGCCCCCGATGGCCCTTGCTCGGGCCTCGGCTTGGGCTCTTTGAGCAGAGGCCTTTGATCCTTCGCTCGTTCCATGAACTCCAGCTCCTCGGCCTCTGACGCGCACCTCGAGTGCCTGGACAAACGTCTCAAGTCGATCGAGACGATCGCTCAGTGTGTCCAGCGTACCAGCAATCGCCGAGAGAAGCTCCGCAGGGTTGGCGTGTGTGAGCGCGTGCTGCTTCGCATCGGCGGCCTTCATCGGGCCCTCGCCTGTCAGCAGCCACTGCCCGCTGATCGAGAGCGCTGCGCAGAGCGCCATGACAAAGTCCACACTCGGGGATTGCCCTTGGAGATACCGCCGAACTGTTTCGGGGTGGGTGCTCGTCATCTCGCCGATCCGACGATACGTGCGATCACCCACAGCGGCGAGGAGGCGTTCATGCAATGGTGAGACGGCTTCGATCGTTGCCACGCGGTGCCCTCCACACGGGTCCCAGCAGATGTGTACCGGACGAGACCCGATCAGTGTACCAACAAAGAAACACTTCAGCCCGTATCCCCAAGGCCGAGCCATCGGCCGTGGGTTTTCAGAACACGCTGCTGAACCGCCAACAAGATCGGCGACACGAAACGGCGGCAAGCCAGACTGGCGGGCGCCGAAAATCTCGCCCGGGCCGCGCAACTCAAAGTCGCGCTCGGCGATCTGAAAGCCATCCCCAGTTTTGGCCATGATCTTGAGCCGTTCGAGCCCCTCGGGCGTGGTGGGGTCGGCCACGAGCACACACCGCGAGGCAGTGGAACCTCGCCCGACACGCCCGCGAAGCTGGTGCAGCTGCGCCAGCCCGAACCTGTCGGCCTGTTCGATGACCATGACCGAGGCGTTGGGGACATCGACACCGACCTCGATGACTGTGGTCGCCACGAGCACGTTGATGAGGCCTCGCCGGAAGCGCTCCATGATGTGCTCGCGTGTGTGGCGTTTGAGCTGCCCGTGCACAGCCGCGATGTGCAGTCCGCTGAGCCACCCGCTCTCGAGCTCGCGTGTCAGATCCCGCACACCCACCAGCCCGCCGTCTTCGCCCTCAATCGCGGGAACGACGACGTACGCCTGCTCACCCGCTTCGACGTGACGGCGGACCAGGTTGTACACGCTCTCACGCTCGGTCAGCGGAGCGATCGTCGTTTCGATCGGCTGGCGACCGGGCGGCAGCTCATCGATGGTCGAGACGTCCAGATCACCAAAGAGCGTCAAAGAGAGTGTGCGCGGGATGGGCGTGGCGGTCATGACCACGACGTGGGGCGTGGTGCCCGTCTCGTCCTCGCCCTTGGATCGCAGCTGGGCGCGCTGGCGCACGCCGAAGCGGTGCTGCTCATCTACGACCGCGACGGCCAGCGACTTGAACCGGACGTGCTCGGTGAGCAGGGCGTGCGTGCCGACGAGGATGTCGATCTCGCCCGAGGCGAGTCGGCCAAGAATCGCCTCCCGCTCGGCGCCCTGAAATGAGCCGGTGAGCAGCTCGACGCACGGGCCTTTGTCCTTGAGGACTTCCGAGATCGACGCGAAGTGCTGCTCTGCCAGCAGTTCGGTGGGTGCCATCATCGTGGCCTGTTGACCGGATTCGACAGCCAGCATCATCGCAAAGAGGGCCACGAGCGTCTTTCCCGATCCGACGTCGCCTTGGATGAGCCGATTGGCGGGGATGTCGCGGGTGAGTTCTTCGGTGAGTTCGCTGACCACGCGCTGCTGCGCACCGGTGAGGGTGTATGGGAACATCGAGAGGATTTTCTCGCGCACCACCGGACTTGAGCGCAGGGCCGGGGCGCGCTGGGCGTCGCGGAGCTCGTACCGCTTCATCGCGACACCAAGCTGGAGCATGAGCAATTCGTCGTACGCCAGCCGCCGACGCGCCCGTGCGACCTCAGCCTCGTCCTCTGGCGCGTGCATCATGCGGTACGCCTCGCGCAGCTCGGGAAGGTCACGCTCAGCCCGGTACTCGGGCGTCAGGTGGTCCTCGATCAGGGGCAGCGCGACGGGCAGAACCGTTTGCATCGCACGCTCGATCACCCGTGAGGGCACCCGCTCGCTGGCGGGGTAGATCGCTCGGAGCCGATCGGTCAGCGAGGGCTTTTCATCGCTCTCGGTGTCGAGGATCTCAAGCTTGGGGTTGGCGAGCTGGAGACCCTTGTTGTAGATCTTGGCCTTGCCCTGCACGCGGATGGTCATGCCCGGGTGGATCTTGCCTCGCAGGTACGGCGCGTTGAACCAGACGAGGTCGAGCCTGCCCGTGCCGTCTGACAGCACGGCGGTGAAGCGGGATTTCTTGCCGTAGCCCGACATCCGGCAGTCGGTGACCTGGCCTCGCGCAGAAACGTTGTGGTCGGGTTTGAGGTGGGCGATCGGCGCCTCGGCCTGATCGTGCTCGTGCCGGCTGGGCAGGTGGGCCACGAGCTGACCGATCGCCTTGAGCCCCAGTGTGGCAAGATCCCGCGCGGTGCGCTCGTAGATGCCCGGCACCTGCACGACAGGTGAGGTCAGCCC
>CAXBOF010000165.1:0-5462 GCA_963977205.1 uncultured Phycisphaera sp.
ATTCCAGCGGCGATGCGTGGGTGTATGTCAGGCCGTTTCTTCGTGACGGGCCCGTGGTCCAGGTCTCAACGACCGACAGCCAGTCGCCACTCTGGTCGCACGACGGCACAGAGCTTTACTACCTCTCGCGAGATCAGATCCCCGGGACGCGAGAGGGCGGAACCGATCACGCCGAGATGCAGCAGTGGGTCATGGCGGCCCCGGTGACGGCCAGCGACTCCGGGATCGAGTTCGGACGCCCGGAACGGCTGTTCTCCGCGGATGACTATTCGGGCCTCATCCCGCTCCGCTCGTGGGATATGGGCCCAGACGGTCGGTTCCTGATGGCGCGCCGGGCATCCGATGATGTGGTCATAGAGGCGATGAATATCTTCTTCCCGAACCGCATCCGCCTGATCCAGAACTGGTCGAGCACGTTTGAAGATGGCGGACGTTGAACGAAGGGCCAGAACAGATCGGCCCATACGAAACTTGCTCGTGAACTCGGCCGTGGCGGCATGGGGGTGGGTCTTCGGTTTCGATACCTGTACCCAAGCCGAAAGTCGCCCGTTTGACTCCGATCACCGTTCTTTCTTTTGGTATGCTCTTTCCATGCCAACCACAACACCCGAACACGATGAGCGGATCGCGACGATGACCTTCGCCTCGGTCTACCCGCACTACATCACCAAAGTCGAGAAGAAGGGCCGAACCAAAGAAGAACTGCACCAGGTCATCACCTGGCTGACCGGCTTCGATGATGCGCAGATTCAGAAGCAGATCGACGATAAGGTGACCTTCAAAGAGTTCTTCAAGCGAGCCAAGCTCAACACCAACGCGGATCAGATCAAGGGTGTGATCTGCGGCTACCGCATCGAGGACATCGAGACCCCCCTGACGCGACAGACTCGCTATCTCGACAAGCTCGTCGATGAACTCGCCAAGGGCAAGAAGATGGAGAAGATTCTCCGCGAGGGGTAGTTCTCACGCCGGATTCGTCTCATAGATTCATGAACTGGCCCAGCACTCTGTTCGCAGAACCGTAACGCATCACCGAAGTACACCTCGCACCTGAACGTGCAGCGCCTGCAACGCGATCTGTACCGCGTTGAGCGCAGCCCCTTTGCGAAGTTGGTCGGCGCTGACGAGCAGGCACCATCGCAGGCCGTGGTCATCGGGCCGGCCAACCGAGCCCGGGTCCCTGCGTAACCGGCCAACGAGGATCTCGTCCTGCCCGGTTGCTTTCAAAGGCGTTGGAAACGAGTTCGTGGCGCGGTCATCAACGATGACCAACCCCGGAGCCGATGCAAGCACTTTTCGCAGTTCGTCTTCTGTGGCGGGCGAGCGAAGCTCAACCGTGATCACCTGCGTGTGCGCCCGCTCGACGGGCACACGGATACAAGTCGGCGAAATCCGAAGGTGCTCATCCTCCCATATCTTCCGGCTCTCGGCGATGATCTTGCGCTCCTCGCCGTTGACACCCGTCTCGGCCTCCACCTCGGAATCATGACTGAACACGTTCCCCGCGCATGGTTCAGCAAAGTACGCGGGCATCACAGGCTCACCAGTTGCCCGCGCCCGCGTCTGCGCAGCAAGCTCTTCCAATCCTCTCTGACCCGCCCCACTCATCGCCTGATACGTCGCGACCGTGATTCCCGAGATCCCAAACCACTGACGCAACGGCTCGAGGGCTGCCAGCAGAATGATCGTGGAACAGTTCGGGTTCGCTACGAGACGTGGTCCGTCTTTTAGCAGATGCTCGTTGATCTCCGGCACAACCAGCGGCACATCCTTATCCAGCCGAAAGGCAGAGGAATTGTCGATGACCAGCGCCCCATCCTCGATCGCCCGCGGCGCATACGTTCGAGCGACTTCTGCAGAAGCGCAGAAGATCGCCGCATCCACGCCCGCAAACGAAGCGCCCTCCACGGACTCGATCACGATCTCCTCGCCCGCAAAGCGCATGACTTCCCCGGCGCTCCGCTCGCTCGCCAGCAGCCGAACCCGCCCTGCAGATACGCCGCGTTCCTCAAGAATCGAGAGCACCTCGCGCCCGACCAGCCCTGTCGCCCCGACGACAGCCCAGGTGTATTTCCCGGGCGTTGTGCTCAGACAGAACGGCTCATCATCACGCACAGGCCACCTCACGATCGCCGGTGTAGTACGACTTGGCGTGCTCTGCGACCGTCGTCACGTCGTCACGACCGATGGCGCCAACCTCGAATGCAAGTCGCTCCCGCTGCGCAAACCGCACAGCCTTGTGCTGCACAATCCGCCCATCCAGCCCGAGCGCTTCGCCCCAACCCAGTGTGCGGTACCTTCCCGGCCTCGGGCCAGTAGCCGCCGGGTCGCGTTCATAGAGTCCCGCAACATCCTTGACAAGCCTGCAGCGAGCGCCGAGTTGCGAGGCAATAAAGAGCGCCGACAGATCCGACCCGCCCCGGCCGAGCAAGGTGTGCTCCCGAGCCGGCCCGACACCCACAAAGCCCGGCACCACGACCGCGCGCGACGCATCGAGCGCCCTGGTCAATGTCCAGGCATCGACCGATGCGGGATTCGAATCCGCGCCCGAGCCCTTTGTGCGCAGCCCGATCACGTGCGGCCCGAGCACGGGCGACCGCACACCACGCGCCGACAACGTGAGCGAGAGCAACGCTGCCGACGTGAACTCGCCCGTCGCAAGCAGATACGCAAACGCCGAATCCTCAGGCTCTTCCTGGATCGCTCTGGCCTCCTCTGCAAGCGCATCGGTCGTGCCCTCGAAAGCCGAGACTACTGCCACGACCCGGTGCCCCAAACCCAGGAACCGCTCGATCTCGCCTGCCACGATCGGCAGATCATCGCGCGATCGCAGGACCGAGCCGCCAAACTTCAACACAATCGTTCGCTCAGACACTGGCCACCACCTTCTGCGATGAGCTGGGCACACGAAGGCCTGCCGCGATCGCGTCGGCAAGGTCGGCGATGATGTCCGCTGGGTCTTCAAGACCGACCGAGAGACGCACGAGGCCATCGGTCAGACCGAACCGCTCGCGCTGCTCGCGCGGCACATCGGCGTGCGTCATCGTCGCCGGGTGTGTGACGAGCGTTTCCACGCTGCCCACGTGCTCGACGAGCCTGCACAGTTCGAGCGATCCGAGCAGCTTCTTGCCCGCTTCGAGGCCGCCTGCAAGCTCGAATGCAACCACGCCGCCATGCAGCGTCTCGCCGGCGATCCGCTCGTGCTGCTTGGCAGCCAGTTCGCTCTGCTCGAATCCATCGAGCCCCGGGTAGCAGACGCGCTCGACGCCCTCGGCCCGGCTCAGCCACTCGGCAACCGTTTGCGCACTCTTCGACTGGCGCTCAAGACGCAGCGGCAGGGTCTTAATGCCCTGGAGCGTCAGCCACGCGTTTAATGGCGCGATGATCCCGCCGGTGCACTTGCGGACCCAGCGGATCTTCTCGATCAGTTTCTCATCACGGGCCGTCACCGCCCCGCCCAGGGCCGCCGAGTGCCCCTCGATGTGCTTGGTCGTGCTGTAGACGCTGATATCAGCACCCAGATCCAGCGGCCGCTGCAGCACGGGCGTCAGGAACGTGTTGTCCACTGCGCACAGCGCGCCAACCTCATGGGCGATTTCACTCACCGCCTGGATATCCGTGATCGAAAGCGTCGGATTCGCCGGCGACTCGACAAACACAAGCCTCGTCGTCGGCTTCACCGCTCGGCGGACCGCTTCCAAATCCGTCGAATCGACGAACGTCGCGCTCACGCCCAGTTCAGAGAGCAGTTGCTGGAACAGCCGCGTCGTCCCGCCGTAGACAGCCTCGCCAACGACCGCGTGGTCGCCCGCCTTGAGAACCGCCAGAAACAGCGCCGTCTCCGCCGCCAGGCCCGAGCCGAACGTCACGCTCGGCAGCGCCTCTTCAAGCCCACCGAGCACACGTTCAAGCTCAGCCACGGTCGGGTTGTCGACGCGGGAATACGTCGGCCCGTCATAGCCATCCAGCGCCGGCTGGATGAACGTCGTCGACTGCACAATCGGCGCCACGAGCGGGCCGCCATCGCGCCTGGTCGAGGCCGGGCCGTGAAGCGCAAGCGTGCTGACGCTGGGTCTGCTTGGGGTGTACGACTGGTGATAACGATCGGTGTTGGACGCGGACATACCGTGAACTCCTCACGGCATCAACGGGTCAGCTTGAAGCGGGGACCGCACCGACCATCGGTGCTTTTTGCCGGTCAGACCCGCAGGTCATCCAGCCGCATCTCCCCCGCCGGGGGCTGGCCTCGGCACCGCGACCTGTCAGAACAGGCTCGGTTGCCGCCCGGGAGAAGGCCTCCCCGGGTCTCTTGATGCTGAGAGGAATGTAGCAACCCGTGAACGGCTGTCAAGGCGTGTGCTTGAAAGTTGTGTGTATGCAAGAGGTGTGCTGAGTATGCATGATTCATGCATTCACGAAAGATGCGCTCAGAAGTGGCATCAATATGCGAAGCGCCATTGAGTGAGAACCCAATGCAAACCCTACCGCGTCTGCCCATCACCCCGAACGACAAATCGCTCGATTGTGAGGCCCTCGAGCCCCATGGGGCCGTAGGCGTGGAGCCTTGAGGTAGAGATGCCAAGCTCCGCTCCGAGGCCGAGCTGGTAGCCGTCGTTGTAGCGGGTCGATGCGTTGACGAGGACGCAAGACGACCGCACGCGGGCGCAGAATTCCTTTGATGTTGGCTGGTCCTCGGTCACGATCGCCTCGGTGTGGTCGGAAGTGTGGGCCGCGATGTGCGCGACCGCATCATCCATCGAGTCCACAACTTTCGCTGCCAGAATGAGGTCGAGATACTCGCTCCCCCAGTCCGTGTCGGTCGCCTGCTTGACGTGGTTCTGCTCGCCCGCTCGCTCGCGGACCCCTTCGTCGCCGCGGATCTCAACACCCGCTTCAGCGCAGCGCTTGGCAAGCCTGGGCACAAACTGATCCGCGATATCGCGGTGAATCAGCACACACTCGGTGGTGTTGCACGTCGCGGGCGCGCTCGTCTTGCCGGTCACAACGATCTCAATCGCTTTGTCGAGATCAGCCAGTCGATCGACATACACATGGCACACGCCCTTAAAGTGCTGGATTGTCGGGATGCGCGAATGCTCGTGCACGAAGCGGATCAGCGCCTCGCCCCCTCGCGGGATGACGAGATCGATGTCCTCAGAGAGCGTCAGCATCTGACGCAGCTCATCACGGCTGGAACTCGTGATCACCTGGATCGCATCCTCGGGCGCACCCTGTGAACGAAGCGAAGCCTTGGCAAGCTCGGCAAGGGCCGCGTTCGAATTGGCCGCTTCCTTGCCGCCCTTGAGCAGGCACGCGTTGCCAGATTTGAAGCAGAGCGCAAACGCATCGATCGTTACGCCCGGCCTGGCCTCGTAGATCATCGCGATCACACCCAGGGGCGTCCGCACCTTCTCCACGTCCAGCCCGCTTGGCACCTTGTACGACTGCGTCACCGCGCCAAC
>CAXBOF010000166.1:0-5419 GCA_963977205.1 uncultured Phycisphaera sp.
ACTCCGCCACCGCCGACCCGACCAGCGGACCCGAACGCTGCTTGAGCAGATCGCGTTTACGACCGCGGATGAATCGACAAGGTCATGGGCGAAGACTCAGCTCGCCGGGCTGAAAACAGAGAACCGCCCTGAGAAATGAGCGAGTCAGTTCCAGCCCTTGTCATGCAGCACCGCCTCTCGGATTGGGCGGGAGACGCGGAGAACACACCTTCCGTGGCACTGGGGCCACGGCGCATCTCTTGAAAGAGGACGCTCTTGAACAAACATAATATATGACAGGATGGACCGGGAGATACCGCTCGATAAGGATGAGCAGATCGTCAACAAACTTCATGAAGCGGACGTGCTGATCGCACAGGGCATGCCGGTCAAACAGATGTGCAAGCAGATCGGGGTGACCGACAAGATGTACTACCGGTGGCGGTTCGTGCAGGCCAGGACGCACGGCGGGCGGGCTTTCAGAATGCTGACGGTGATCGATGAGTACACCAGAGAATGCCTGGCGATCGACGTGGCACGAAAGCTCAGGAGCGATGATGTGCTCGAGCGTCTGGCGTGGCTGATGGCGACGCGCAGCGTGCCAGAGCACATCCGCTCGGACAATGGGACAGAGTTTACAGCCAAGGCTGTGCGCAACTGGCTGGGTCAGGTCGGTCTCAAGACGCTGTACATCGAGCCCGGGAGCCCCTGGGAGAACGGGTACATCGAGAGCTTCAACGGCAAGCCGCGTGACGAGCTGCTGAGCGGCGAGATCTTCTATTCGTTGAAAGAGGCCAAGGTGCTAATCGAGCGGTGGCGTGTGCACTACAACACGGTGCGGCCGCACTCGTCGCTTAGATACCGGCCGCCTGCGCCGCAGGCAGCCATCTCAGAGGCCTGCTCCGCTACGCTCCGCACGCCTCTGACCTTGCAGATTCAGGGACAATGTGTAACATAGAAATTTGTACAACTTATGGGGGCAGGTCAGTGGTGCCCGGGGCGAAAGCAGGCAGCGTGGTGTGGCGACATGTGATTGAAGCGTGTTGGCAACGGCGAGAGCACCGTGCTTGTCGTCTTTATTGCTACACCCCTTCGCACGCCCACTACTCCACTCTATACCATACTCTTGGTTCGTTCGCTATTTTAGTAGTGTAATTACTGTGGAATAAGAACAATTTTTTGTGTTTTTTTATCAATAATATAGATACTGATAACTTCAGAAGATGTATTTCGCATGCGCACCTCGAAATATACACCTCTGTCATGTAGC
This sequence comes from uncultured Phycisphaera sp., assembly GCA_963977205.1. Classification (GTDB taxonomy): domain Bacteria; phylum Planctomycetota; class Phycisphaerae; order Phycisphaerales; family UBA1924. Next base: position 1,250 of record CAXBOF010000166.1, read on the forward strand.
TTCCATACTGTCTCAAATTGCTGTTTATGCATTTCGGGCAGCACAACGTTTTTATTGTGTACCAAGCATAAATTTGACCCATACCCTTCTGCTATCTGAAATCCACCATCAAGGTTTTTTCCAACCCAGGCTTCTGTGGAATAGCGCCCATGAATGGATGACACTAAAAAACCAAGAGACATCGCCGCCAACAGTCCAGTCGCATACAAAGATACTTTGAGTTTCGACATTATTTATACACTTTATTGATCTTTTATACATGGATCCGTATCATTATTATCGCCACCATGTCCCCCTGGAACCAGCTTGTCGTACCCCCTTTCCCGGCCAGATGGGCATTCGCAACTTCTCTCTGATATGTATCTGTTGAATGAATGCGTAATATCATACGGAGTGCCCGGCTCGACGAGATCTCCATATCCATTCGCAACAAGAATTCCTCGCAGAAGCCTAAGATTAGGACTGTGATTCATAGATAATGGATCACTGAAATTATCAATAAAGAAAAAGTTAACTACACACCCAAACGCCCAGTTTGGGGGAGCACATTCTTCGCATGTCTCATAGCAAGATGCATTAGCCATACATGCAGCGCTCCAATTCAATATATGACCACCGATTGAATAAGTCCAGTCGCGATAGTAAAAGTTGTCTAGGGCATCATTAATATCTCCCCCACTCATGTATGTCCAAATAATATTCTGCAGCGCATTGCCATAGCCGAGTACGAACTCGTCACGAGTTACGGAGCGACTGCCACGCATTCGCAATATATCGTATTCCGGTCCAAAATTACCGTCGCATGTGCAATCCAGCTTCGCTTCAGCTGCCCACGCAGCTTCCCTGGCAGCTTGCTGTACACTCAACAATACCGTTTCAATGTGATTAATGATCGCTGGATGGGATTCATAATCATCTGCCAATCCAACGTTCGATAAAAAAATTGTACCACCGGACCCATCCCGATAATGAACCCAGAAATCGATATTACTCCAATCTGCACCATAATAATCAAGTCGGTTGATTGGGTTTGATCCCGAGTACTGATATAAATTCATTTCTTTTAAATAATTAGTTATATCTCTTCTGACCCAGATTCCACACTTCGTGTCTAGCACTCTGTGTCTTGTATGCGTCAACACCTGAATGGCGGTGTCGTGTACGTAGCCAGCGTACCCGATTCTGTTCTGGTTGATGGCGAGCGAGAGGACTTCCCGGCCCCCGCTGTCCCCGGTATTGTAGTGCGAGGTCCAGATCGTCAGATCCGCCGAATCAAACACCCCGTCGAGATTCATGTCGGCCAAGACATCCGAGTTGTTCGATCGAGTAACCCAGTTCGAGTAATCCACTCCCGTCAACGCCCCATCAAGATTTGAATCCGCTGGGTTCCAAGCTGTCGGCACACCGTATGGGTCGTACGTCACTCGCTCAAGCACCTCCGATCCGTCCGCGTTGATCAGGCACACTACATCCGCCCGCCACGACTGAAGCGGGTGGTAGCGGACCTCAAGCGTCCCGTCGGCCGCGTCCGTCCAGCCGTTGGAGACGTCTCGGTTCACGTGGATGATTGAGTCGATATAGCTCGAAGCGCTTTGGTGCCAGAGGAAGGTCTCCTTCGGGTCCGAGTCGCTGTCGCGGAAGGTTGCCGCAAGCTGCCAGTTTGGCGTATACACGAAGTAGTACACGTTGTCGCTGCCGTCGACGTCCCCGTCTGTGTCGACGTCGTAGTGCTCGCTGATGCGGAAACCGAGGCCGTTGTAGCGGTACTCGGCCACCACGCTTGAGTACGTTCGGTCAAGCACTTTGCGGAGCCTGCCGAAGGGGTCGTAGACATACTCGTAATCCTCGCCATCGTCGGTCAGGTTCCCGACCTCGTCGTAGGAGAATGTGTAGTCGTCCGACGAGTCGGTATCGATGTCTCGGGCCGTCAACTCGTTGGCCTTGTTGTGGGTGCGCGTGTCGTCGAGCTCATCCATGCCCGTATACGAACCGTCGCCGTCGAGGTCAAGCTTGTACCGGTCCCAGTTGCCGAGGGGATCCAGCGTCCAGGTCTCCTGGTGCTGGGTCGTCCCGATCACCGAGCCCGTCCAGTCGCCCCGCTCGGCGTCGATCAGACGACCAAGGCTGTCATTGGTCAGGTCCCAGTCAAAGAGGCTGTTGCTGGAGGGGTCAGTGAGGATGTTGTCCTCGACGCGCGTGATGTTCGAGCCGCGGTCCCAGGTGATGTCCAGGTCCACGAAATCGAAGTCCGTCGCCACGTCCTTGGCCCACGCGCACGTCGTGACCCGGTTGAGCCGGTCAAGATTGGTGTAGCTACCCGAGCCCCGGTCGTAGAGGTTCGAATACACATCGGCCTCGTCCAGGCGCGTCTCTGCCAATATTCCTCTCCCCGAATACCCGTACGAGGCGACATACGTCGTGCCCGCCTTGACAGCCGTCACACGGCTCACATCGTCATCATGCCTAGAGTTTGATGCGTATGTCGTCAGGTACTCAAGCGTGACACTCGATCCGTCTGGCTGTGTCATCCCGGTCCGGCGGACCCCCTCGGCGACCTCGACGTTCGCGTTGCGGTCGTGATCGACCTGCGCGTATGTGTAATCCACGCTGTACGCGTCACCGCTGATCGCAGAGTTGCGGTCCTGATCAAAGTCGGTGACGTTCCCCCAGTCGTCGTAAGTGTACTGCACCTGGTCGATGACCGAGCCGCTGGCCACCGCGTCGTACTGCGTCACCGTGTCGACACGGTGACGAATGGTGTAGGTCGTTTTAATCAAACGCACAGCCCCATCGAAATCAGCGCCGAGCGTCGTCACCTTGCGGTCTGTTGTTCGCCCCGCGTCATCGAAAACCGTCTCGACGATATTACCCGATTGGTCCTTCATCCAGACCTGTTGGCCCTGCGCGTTGTAGGCGTAGGTCACGACGTCAGATCCGCCCGATGAATCCGGGTACTGGACCTTGTAGAGCAGCCTCCCCGAGCCGATCTTCGAGTCACCGGCGGAAGTGCCCTTGGTCACGCCGTAGGTGTAGATGGTTTCCTGGTCGTCTGAGGTGCCGGACAAGTCCGCCTTCAGCTTCGTGCGCAGACCGTCGGTATACTCGGCTGTGACTGTCTGGTCCTCATCGTTATTTGGTCCACCCCCGGGTATACCATCACTGTAGTTCTGAATCGTTTTGGTTTTACGCCCAAGATCGTCATACTCGAAGCGTGTCTCGCTCCCTTTGGGGTCTGTCATCGATAACACCGTAGTGTTATCGTTGAAAGCGGCTGTTGTTCGCAGGGTCGTATCCGTCCGGGCCGGCACACTCAACCCGTCGCGATCGAAGTTGATGCCGCCAAACGTCCCGTACTGTACTATGTCGAGAAGCCTCCGCCAGTCGTCATACCAAAATGCAGTGATGTCGACGCGACCGCTCAAGTTTGCCGCAGTGATAAGCAGGTTATCCGCGTCCGCGTTCGAGTCGAGCTTGCCCGTCGTCTGACCGCCGCCCACGTCGTCCGGATCACGTTGAATCGAAACAGCCATCACAGCAAGATCGTCAAAATCGTAATGCATCTGCCTCTCTTCAAGCACAATATCGCCAACGACCGTGGATGCTGCTGCGTACGAAGTCCCAGAGGCAGGCACAGGGTCGTCCGTCCGGGCGAGTACAAAAATATGCGTCACGCGCCCAAGTCGGTCGTACGTTGTCTTCGTAATGCTCATACCGATTGTTTTGATCTTCTGGCCGGTGCTGCTGTACCAGCTAAGTGATTGCAACGAATCATCGTCAGACCCGTCGGAGTCGTCGATCTGGTGCCGCTGCGTCTTCCAGACCTGCCCCTTGGCGTCGTAGAAGGTCTGGCTGAGGCCGATTCGGTTCGTAGTCAAGCTTGTCGGGTCGCTTGCTGCTGTAAGTGAGCCGATCGCCGAATACTGTCCGACGGCAGCGATCCGGCTGAAGTTGTCGTATTTGTTCAGGACCACCGGCCCCGCCGGAGGAACGATGACCACGGCACGCCCTCGCCCATCGTTCGTGTACATCGTCTCCCGCTTGTCCGTCGCGCTATCCTCGACGAAAGTAGCTCGCTTTGTAACTGAACTATTCCCGCCCGAAGCCCCGACGTCGTACACAATCTCAGACACCTTGACCATGTCATCTGTACCCGAAGATTCGCCACCGCTG
>CAXBOF010000167.1:0-5396 GCA_963977205.1 uncultured Phycisphaera sp.
GAACGAGTAGCCCGTGAGCGCCCTCGCACCCTCTTTGATATCGCGCTCGGAGTAGTTGCCGAGGCCGAGACTGAAGAGTTCCATCAATTCGCGCGCCAGGTTCTCGTTGGGCTGGCCCTTGCGGCTGTCGTTGTTGTCGAGGTACGCCAGCATCGCCGGGTCGCGGATGATCGCAAAGAGCAGGTCCCCGAAATTCCCCGCCGCGTGCGTGCGGAAGAGCTGGTTCTGCATAAACATGTGGTAGCTGTTCTCGATCGTGCGGAAGCTCGTGGCGAAGTGCCCGTGCCAGAAGAGCGTCATCTTCTCCTGGAAGGGTCTTGGCGTCGAGATCATCCGCGCCAGCCACCACTTCTGGATCTCGCGCATCTGCCGCCGATCGTTCCGCTCGGCCTGCTGCTGACGCAGCCGCAGCTGCGCGAGCGCATCTTCATCGCCCCGGCTGCGCGCATTGGCGTACATCCGGCGCTCGTCGGCGGAAACAGGCCTGATGATGTCGCGGTCGAATCGATCCGGCAGCGGGCGATCCGGGTCGGGCACGTCCTCATAATTCAGGATGTAATCGACCGCTTTCTCAGCGCCCCAGTCCGCGAGCACCCGTATCTGGTCGGGCGTCCCGCCGAACCCTGCTCGCAGTAAAAGGTGCCGCGCCTGGTCGTAGCCGAAGTCCACGTCTCGGATGCGTCCCTGACTCATGCGCAGACCTTCCCGGGCAAGTACACGCCGAATTCATCGGCCTGTGCCCAGCCTAACGCGCCAGCCGCCCCTGGATTGCAACAAATCAGGCGGAATCGCCCCCGGGCCTCACTCTGCGGACCCAAACCGCCGCTAAGGCCGAGGCCATCAAGAGACACGCACCAAGCAACTGGTGAGCCGTCGCAATCAGCACGTTGGCCAAGGGAAGCGGGGGGGCTTCGGCGAGTTCATCGGGCATGACCACCCGATCCGAGGCCCCGTGGTCACTGAGCATCACGAACGCGACGAGCCCGAGAACGACCTGCAGCCCCACGCTGTGCATCATAAACGTGCCGATTCTCTTGAGTGTCCTGTTCCCGCCCGATTCCTTGGCGATCTTGATGAGACTGAACGCGGACATGAGCACGAACATCGTCGCGATGATGGCAAAGCCCGCGTGCGTCATGATCGCGTGCCCCGAGCCGAGGTGCCGGTACATCGCCGCGAGTATGAGCTGCAGAAAGAGCGCACCGATGGCGAGATCCGTCCATTTGCGCGCAGCGCGTGCAAGCTCCGGTTTCACATCAAGCCTGTCGCCCCATGTCTGTGTCAGTGAAGCCGCAAGGATCGCTGCGCCGCAGAGGATGAACTGCGCGAGGATGCCGTGGATGATGCCAAAACCGGGGTTGATATCCGTGACGCGGATTGCGCCGAGCACGCCCTGAATGCAGACGCCGACGAACACAACAACCGCAAGCGTCTTGGAGAGTTTGCCCTTCTTGCTGGCAATCACAACGATCATGAGCACAAGCGTCGTCAATCCAACGAGAGTGCCGAAGAGGCGGTGCGTGTGTTCGAGGAAGATTCGCGGGTCGGCCATGAGGCCGATCGGGTAGAGGAACATGTTCGAGCCGTAGGTCCCGGGCCAGTCGGGCACCGCCATACCCGCGCCGGCACTGGTCACCGCGCCGCCCGCAGCGACCAAAGGCAACATCGAGGCCACCGCCGCCACACCGAAAGCCGCGATCCAGTCCTTGGGCCCAGCCCCGGGCCTGGCGAGTTTCTTCCCGATCAGACCGCCGAGGAGCCCGGCAAGAAGGCTCACCGCCACGAATCCACCCACGATCAGGGCCGCGTCTGGGCGGACTTTCGCGTTCTCGGCATCGGCGGGGTTCACCCCGGCCTCTGTCAATTGATTGCCAAGCAAGAGCAGGTTCACCAGGGCGCTCACCAGACCGGCAATCAGACCGACCCCGACGGCTCGGCTCCCCGCGGCTCGGCTCTTGCAGGCGATCATCGCCACCAGAACCAGGATCAACAGGGGACCCGCGACGACTGCGGGAACACGTAAACCCGGCAGGTGCAAGGGGTACCAGACGAGCCACATCGCGATCGAGGCCATGAACCCGACCACGATCCCGGGCCAGATCAACCGATTCGAGCCGGGTTCCTGTTTGACAGAAATGATGTTTGTGGGCTCGTTGGACATGTCGGTTGTCTCCAAATCGGGGATTCCCGAGTCTCACGCGTGATTGAGAACGTGTCTCATCTATGCCGCAGGACTTCGGATGCCTTGACAGGGTATGCTCTGAGTGGAGAAATTTCGGCCACACAAGAACGTGATGGGCCGATATTGAGCCGAGAACTCGATATCGAATCCGCTCCGGGTCTTCCCGGGGCACAAGCAGGGCGGGGCCTTTCGACTGCAAGCCATGCAGCGATCGGTGGAGGACATTCCTCATGTCAAAGATGCTGTTCCCACGCTGGGTCAATGCGCTGCCGACCGTCGTCGCCATAGGTGCCGTCGGCGGGGTTGCGACGGTCTCGATGGGCACGTGGTACTGGGCCACCCCGGAGTTCTGGGAGGTCGGCTACATGCCCACCCAGCCCGGCACTGGCTTCAACCACCAGATCCACGCGGGGCGTCTCGGCATGGATTGCCGCTACTGCCACACCAATGTCGAAGATTCACATTGGGCCAACATCCCGACCGTCAACACCTGCATGGCTTGTCACACCGATGGCAAGCTGGCGCCGCAGTACGACCCGGGCGAGAAGGTCGCGTTTGTCCGCGAGGCCTACGCCGCCGACGAGTCGATCCCCTGGCGCCGCATCCACAAGCTGCCCGACTACGTGGGCAACTTCCCGCACCACATGCACGTCAACGCGGGCGTGAGCTGCTACTCCTGCCACGGCCAGGTCCGCGGCATGCCGGTGGTTCACCAGGAAGAAAGCATCAGTATGGGCTGGTGCCTCGACTGCCACCGCAACGTCGAGGACAACATCGTCGGCCCGAGCAAGGTGACTGACCTCGTCTGGGTCGAGGAGCACCTCAAGGAACGCGCCAAGGGCGCTGACAACGCCACGCCCGAGGCCAAGCGCATCATCGAATCACTTCAGAACAGCGTCGCCGAGGGCGGCCCGCAGAACTGCGGCGCCTGCCACCAGTGATCTCTGCATTTGCACGTCGGAACTCGATCGACACGCCCGCCGGGGGCGACTGACAGGAAACAGTGACCATGAGCCGAGTAGATCAGTGCCCATCGACGGTCGGGAAGAAAGATCCGAAGAAGGATCGCGCTTCCACGGTCAACGGCAACGCACAGAAGCTCTGGCGGAGCATCGACGAGTACGCCGCCCACGACGAGGGCGAGTTCCAGTCGTTTCTCAGCCGAGAGTTCCCCGCAGGTGCAAGCGAGATGCTCGCATCGAGCCGGCGCACGTTCCTGCAGCTCATGGGCGGCGCGATGGCGCTTGCCGGTGCTGCGACCATCCCCGGTTGCCGCAGGCCCGATCACAAGATCATGACCTACTCGCGCAATGTCCCGGGCGAAATCGTCCCGGGCAAGGCGCTCTACTACGCCACCAGCATGCCCCTGCCCGGCGGCGGTGCTGAGGGCCTGCTCGTCAAAACCAACGAGGGTCGCCCGACCTTTGTCGAGGGCAACCCGCTCCACCCCGTCAACCAGGGCAAGAGCTCGGCCTGGTCCAACGCCAGCACGCTGAGCATCTACGACCCAGAACGGCTCAAGTACCCGGTCTTCCGCGAAGGCCAGGGCGATAGCGCCCGACAGGTCGTGGCGACGTGGGACGACTTCCGCGCCTGGAGCGCCTCGCACTTTGCCGAGTTCGATTCGACCAGCGGCAACGGTCTCGTCTTCATCGTCGATAAGAAGACCAGCCCGACCCGCGATGCCATGCGGGCGCAGATCGCGGCCCGCTGGCCTCTGGCTCAGTGGATCTCTTACGACCCCACCGGCGCCGACAACCGGGGCGCTGGCCTGCGGATGGCCTTCGGTCAGCCCAAGCGGCAGATCCTGAGCCTTGAGAACGCCGATGTCATCTTCTCGTTCGCAAGCGACGACCTCGACAAGGGCGCCAGCGCCCTGCGGAACGCTCGCGGCTTCGGCTCGGCGCGCCGGATGCGTACGACCAACGACCACATGTGCCGCGTCTACGCCGTCGAGGGCAACTACACCCCGATGGGCGCTGTAGCGGATCACCGCTACGCACTGGCGCCCTCGCGTATCCCCGCAGCCGTCGTCGAACTGGCACGCCTCATCATCGACCGCGTCGGCGGCGCGGGCCCGCTGGCAAACGCTGTCACGTCCTTCGATACGCGTGGTGAGATCTCGCCCGATCTCCGCGAGATGCTCGACGCCGCTGCCGACGACCTGGTCGGGGCCCGCGGCAAGGCGATCGTCACCGCCGGTCAGGATCTGCCCGCCGAGATCCACGCGCTCGTAGCCGGGATCAATCAGGTCCTTGGCGCACCGGGCAAGACCGTGTCGTACGTTCCGGCCGGCGCTGAAGAAGCCCGCGACGGGCTGTCCGACCTCGCTGAGATGATCGGGACCATGCGGGCCGGGCGCATCAAGACCTGCGTCTGTGTCGAGACCAACCCCTGCTACGACACGCCGACAGCGCTGGGTTTCGCTGAGGCTTTCGACCGCGTCACCAACCGCATCGTGCTGAGCATCGGCCCGTCCGAAACGGCCGCCAAGGCGACCTGGCAGCTCAACGCCGCCACGTTCCTCGAGGCGTGGGGCGACACCGAAGCCGACGACGGCACGATCGCGCCGATCCAGCCGATGATCGCGCCGCTCTACGACGGTGCACTCAGTGAAATCGAACTGCTGGCGCTCATCGCCGAGAAACGCACCGCTGACGACTACACCCGCCAGCCCGCCGGCTACGAAGTGGTCCGCAGCGTCTGGCAGGGCCGCTTTGATTGGTCCGATTTCGAGAAGTCCTGGCGCCGCGCCCTGCACGACGGCCTCGTCGCCGGCACGACCTACCGGGGCGACAACGGCGGGCAGGCCGCCAGTTCTGTCTACGCCAACATCTCCTCCGTGCTCGCATCGGCAGCCGTGGGTGTGAACCCGTCCAGCGATGCACTCGACGTTGTTGTCACGACCAACAACATGTACGACGGCCGCTTTGCGAACCTGCCCTGGCTTCAGGAGCTGCCGCAATTCGGAACAACGGTTGTCTGGGACAACCCCGCCCTCGTCAGCCCTCAGACGGCTAAGAAGCTGGGCCTCGAGCCCGACCCGTACACCGTCAAGGAGCCCAAGGCCCAGATGGCCAAGGTGACAATTGATGGCCGCTCGGTCGAGGTGCCCGTCTGGATCATGCCGGGCATGGCGAACAACACGATGGTGATGTTCCAGGGCTACGGCCGCCGCGAGGTTGGTGTCATCGGCGCGGGCGTCGGCTTCGAC
>CAXBOF010000168.1:0-5391 GCA_963977205.1 uncultured Phycisphaera sp.
TTTATTTTGGCTATCACGCCGAAGCCCTGCACACCGTGATCGCCCGATGCACCGTCGGCGAGACCTACAACATCGGCGGCAACAACGAGCGGTCGAATCTCGAGCTCACGCATTCGATCCTCGGGCTCATGGGCAAGGGCGAGGACATGATCCGCTACGTGGAGGACCGTCTCGGGCATGACCGCCGATACGCGATCGACGCGAGCAAGATCAAGCGTGAGCTCGGCTGGCAGCCGACTCGATCGGCCTGGCCGACGGCGCTCGAAGAGACGGTCCGGTGGTACACCGACAACCGCCCGTGGTGGGAGCGCGTCCGCAGCGGCGCGTATCAGGACTACTACGCCAACATGTACGGCGGATAACGAACGCTCAACATTTCTAAAATGGAACAAGGCCCAGAACGGGCCTTGCTCGTGCAGCGAGAGAGAATTTCGCAGCGAAAGTTATCTTTACATGCTCTCGCGGCGGCGGCGGCCGGCGAGGAGTCCGAGTCCACCCAGGCCTGTCAGACCCATCATGGCGGCCTGGGGTGTGGGGACGAGGGTCAGGATGACAGCGACGTCGTTGTAGTCCTTGTCGCTGCAGTACTTGATGTCCTCGAAGAAGAGTGCGTACCCGAAGAGGTTGCCGTCACGGAGCAGCTTGTAGCTGACCATGTGGTCGGTGCTGCCGGCGTTGTCCCAGTCACGCGAGGTGTAGAGGACGTCGCTGTGGTTGCCGCCGCGATCGACATCGAGCGCCCAGCGGAAGTCCTGGTCCATGGTGACGGTGGCTTCGGTGCCGACCGGGCTCGAGTTGAGTAGGGCCTGGTAGCCGCTGAGGTTGCCTCCGCCGTAGGTGCCGGCGACGGTGCCGAAGGTGTGCGAGTACGCGGCTTCCTTGGCGACCATCTTGGCGTGGTACGTTCCGGCGGCCCAGTAGCGGTCGCTGCCGACGCTGTTGTACGTCGAGTCCTTCATCCGGTCGGCGTAGATGCTGCCGTTGGAGTAGTCCTTGCTGGTCGCCGAGGTGAACGAGCCACCGAGCGCCGAGGAGAGGATTTGAGAGTGACTTGCTTCGCCCGAGCGGGGAGCACGGACGGTGGTGTACTGAGCCGTGGCTGCCCCGGCCGAGACCGCGGCGGCTATCGCGATGATGCTGGCCTGACGCATGATGAGAACCCCTTGTCTTCCGATGTCTGTCTTCCCCGGCTCGAACATCTGGCCGGCACCCATATCATGGGGGTATTCCATCAGATCGCAAGGTTCTGTTCATGTTTCTAAAGTCAAGCTGGTGAAGCTGTAACGACGACCCCGAATGCAAAGCGGGCCCGCCGAAATTTGCGGACCCGCAGAGTATTCAGATCTCATGATCGTTTGGTTATGCGACGCAATTCCTGCGGCGACGGCCGGCGAGGACACCCATCCCGCCGAGGCCGAGGAGACCAAGAGTTGCGGCTTGGGGTGTGGGGACCAGGGTCAACAAGACTGCGATGTCGTTGTAATCCTTGTTGTTGCTTCGGCGGTGATCTTCGAAGAAGAGCATCGAGCCGATCGACTGACCGAGGGTATTGAACAAGGAATATGAGACCATCATGTCGCGGCCGCTCTGGTCGCTGTTCAGGGATGTCAGCACTTCGCCGTCGGTCTTCTGGATCGCCCAGCGGAACTGGTGCTCGGGCGAGACGAGTGCGCGGGTGCCAACGGTGTCGGTGTCGAAGACGGAGACGAAGAGGTTGTCGTGGTTGTTGTGGGCGCGGTCCAGATAACCGAACGCCGAGACGCGGTTGTACTCCTCGTTGGCGACGAGCTTGGCCCGGTAAGAGCCCTGCTTCCAGACCTGGTCGGTGCTCTGGATGCCACCGATATCGCGGTTGCGGATCGCGGGGATCGAGCCGTTGTTGAAGTTGAGGCCGGCTGAGCTGAACGAGCCACCCAGAGCGCTGGAGAGGATCTCGGCGTGGGTGCGCTCGGCAGCGGGCGGGGCGTGGATGACCGTGAAGTCATCACCCAGAGCTGAGCCGGTCAGTGCGGATACAAGAACAGCAAGGCCACAAGTGCGGCGGGACATTTTGAAGCTCCAATTGCAAACGAAAGGCGTGTTGGCGAGGGCCCATTGCCCAGTCGCGTGTAATGTATGCAATCACTTACTTGTTGCAAGTTCTCGGGCACGGATTTTGAAAAGATATTTGGGATTTGTCCTGAGTTTGGTTTCTATGTGCATAAACAAACAGCGGACCCGAGTCGGATCCGCTGTTCTTGAGATTATTTGTTTGGATTGAGTTCGCTCTCTTATCGGCGACGACGGCCGGCGAGGACGCCCAGACCACCCAGGCCCAGGAGGCCCATCGTGGCGGCCTGCGGGGCGGGGACGAGTGTCAGGAGCACGGCGACATCGTTGTAGTCCTTGTCGCTGTTGTGCTTCTTGTCCTCGAAGAAGAGAAACGAGCCGATGAGGCTGCCCGAGGCGTTGTACATGGAGTAGGAGACCATCATGTCCTTGCCCCAGTTGTCCGCATCGCGTGAGGTGTAGACGGAGTCCCAGATCCAGCCATCGACCTTGATGGCCCAGCGGAAATCGCTGCTGGTGGAGACGGAGGCTTCGGCGCCCAGGTCGTTGGAGTCGAAGAGCTCCTGGTAGTTGCCGCCGTGCGTGCCGTTGATGTATCCGAAGCTCGAGCTGCGGGAGTTCTCGCTGGCGATCATTTTGGCGGTGTAGTTGCCTGCGTTCCAGATGCGGTCATCGTTGCCGCTGCTGGAGTAATCCGCGTTGCGGATAGCCGAGATCGAGCCATTCGAGAAATCGCGACCCGAAGCCGAGAATGCCCCGCCGAAAGCGCTGGCAAGGATCTGGGCGTGGCTGGCTTCGCCACCCGACGGGTTCCTGACGTGGGTGTAATCATCACCATCACCCAGGGCGGTTCCGGCGAGCATTGACAGACCGATAGCTGCTGCAATAACAGGATATGACATCCCATCTCTCCTACTAAGTTGAGTTAGAACCCACACTTGCAGGCCTCCAACCTGCGTCGCTCACAGTATAGTAGGGGGATGTCCCGAGTCACCTCCCGAACGAGGGGTTTTATGCATTCCACACTGAATATGGGTTTATTAGCCTGAAATCAGGGGTACACCTATAAAAAAAGTGCAGATCTTTTTCAAGATCTGCACTCGGATCAGTTTGAGAAGGCTGAATCAGGCGATCGTCGAGCGACGGCGGCCGGTTGCCAGGCCCACGCCACCGAGACCGAGGAGACCCAGAAGGGCTGCCTGGGGGGTGGGAGCGAGGGTCAGGAGCACGGCGTAGTCGTTGTAGTCGTAGTCGCTCGAGGCACCGTTCCAGTCCTCGAAGAAGAGGACGGCACCGATGAGCTTGTTGGAAGCGTCGTACATGGCGTAGCTGACCATGTGGTCCGTGCCGCCGTTCATGGCGTCGTCGCCGTAGTAGGTCTGGCCGTTACCATTACGGACAGCCCAAGTGAACGCCTCGTTGGGGTGAATCGAGCTGTTCTGCCCGACGATCCCGGTAGCGCTGACGGACTGGTAGTCGCCGCTCTCGGTCATGTAGCCGAGTGTGTGGCTGTGCATCGAGTAGCCGCCGAGTGCCTCGGCTCGGTATGAGCCGCCGCCCCAAGAGTCATCGCTGCCAGCGATGTTCTTGAGATTGATGGTGCTGCTGGACGAGCCCACATCCGAGATTCGGCTGAAGGTGAACGAGCCGTTGGTGAAGCCGACGTCCGTAAGGGACGCGCCACCAGCGATTGCGTTGTTGCCTTCGGTCTGGCCGAGGGACGTGAACGAGCCGCCGAAAGCCTCGGCGAGCATCTGTGCGTGGTTGCTCTCACCTGCCCGGGGGGCATTCACAACGGTGAGATTCTGTGCTGCGGTGGTTCCGGCTGCGATCAACGCGAGGCCGGCCAGTGTGAATCGTGTCGTATCCATGACTGATCCTCATCTCTTGTATTTATCGGCCCTGGTCTCCGCCAGAACGAATGTCTGGTCGAAAGTGGGGCTGGACCCTAATCGGTCCTGTGTTCAGAACTTACGGTACATTATGCCCCCATTTGGGGACTCCGTCAAGCCCTGTCACCCCGCTTCCTCTGTAAAGTCAGTATACGGACCTTCGGCCCGTAGATATCGGTCGAGTGACGATTTTCCACAAAATTGTTGAGTGCTCACTAGCGTGGGTTGTCTGGTTCTGTTTGTAGGGAACAGAATCCGTTTTTAGGGCAGGCGCTGAGTGATGCGGTCGATCCTTGTTTGGATCCACGGGGACCGCTTTTGAGCCTCTTCGACGCCGCTGCTCTGGACCATGCGTCGGGCCTCGTCGGGCAGATCTTGGGCCATGAAGACCTCGGCCAAGCCGAGCCTTGCCATGGCCGAATCGGACTGAAGACCGAGCAAACGGCGGAATGAACTTTCTGCGTCCGATAACTTGCCGGCGGCCAATTGGGCCTGACCGAGGGCGTCGAGCGCGGTGGTGAGTTCGCTTCGATCTCGGGTGTTCTGCTCGGCCATCTGGACCGCCCGGGTCGCGGAGGTCAGGGCCTGCTGGGCGTCGCCACCGGATTCGACCGTGGTCAGGGCGAGCATGCTCAAGGCGATGATGTCATCGGGGCGGGCGGCCACGAGTTGGCGGGCGTGCTGGGCGGCGTCGCTTGAGCGGCCCAACATGCGCTCGGCAGCGATTCGGAGCAGCATCCCGCCTCGCTCGTGCCACTCGGACTGGTCGGGCATGGACCGCAGGCGGTCGAGCGTCTGGATTGCCAGCAGGACATCGCTCTCGCTGCCGGTGGTGGTGGCGATGTCCATGCGGGCCTGAGCGATGCGGAGGGTGTCTTCTGTGCCGGGCCGCCATTGGTTGGTGACGCGATCGAGCCACGAGACCGAGGCGTTGATGGGGGCCTTGATCTGGATGAGATCGCGGGAGATCTCGATCGCGTGGGCGAGCCATTGCGGGTCGCGGTCGACCCGGGGCTTGACGAGCGCCCAGGCTTCCTCCTCGTTGCCGCGGAGGATGTCGACGGCTGCCAGCAGGCGGACGAGGATCGGGGCGGCCTCTGGATCACCCGAAATGCGCTCGACCCAGGGCTTGAGCACCTGCGAGGCGTTGGTGGGTGAGCCAAGGCGGATGTGCAAGGCGGCCATGGTTGTGTCGGCCTGGTAGGAATCGGGACGTGAGCGGCGGCTCCATTCGTCGGCGGCTGCCAGCGCGCGGCGGGGCTCGTTGACCAGGAGCAGCGCATCGACGGCGAGCCTTGCTGGTCTGGGATCGCCCGGCATGATGCGCATCGCAGTCTGGGCGGTTTCGGCGGCTTCCTCGTATCGGCCCTGACCCTGGAGTTGGGCTGACAGCACCGACCAGCCCGGGTAGAACGTGGGCTCTTGCTCGGTGATGACGCGCAGCTGGCGG
>CAXBOF010000169.1:0-5381 GCA_963977205.1 uncultured Phycisphaera sp.
CGTGGGTGTGTCGCGTGATGTACTCGGCAACGAGGCGCTCCGCCTGACGATCCAGACCCGCGAGCAGCACATCAAGCGCGACCGCGCGACCAGCAACATCTGCACCGCTCAGGCGCTCCTGGCGATCATCGCCTCGATGTACGGCGTCTATCACGGCCCCGACGGTGTGAAGCGCATCGCAGGCCGCATCCGCGCAATGACCGTGGCACTGGCGGAAGGTTTGATCGCCCTCGGCTGTGACGTCGGGCAGGGTGACAAGGAATTGGCGTTCTTTGACACGCTCCGCGTCAAGCCCACCGAGAGTGCTGCGACCGTGATGACAGCGGCCAGGAAGCTGGGCATCAACCTCCGCGATTTCGGTGATGGCTCGATCGGCGTGACACTCGACGAGAGTGTGACACGCGCCGACGTGATCGACATCCTCCGCGCCTTCGGCGGGAGCGACTTAGCCGACGTTGATGGCCTGCTCGCCAATTCGAAGATGAAGTCGATCCCGGACGCGTTCGCACGCACGAGTGCGTTCATGACCCACGAGGTCTTTAACACGCATCACTCCGAGACAGAGCTGCTCCGCTACATGAAGGAGCTCGAGAACCGCGACCTCTCGCTGGCACACTCGATGATCCCGCTCGGCTCGTGCACGATGAAGCTCAACGGCACCAGCGAGATGCTGCCCGTGACATGGCCCGAGTTCGGCTCGCTGCACCCCTTCGCCCCGGCCGACCAGACCGCCGGGTACGCGGAGATGTTCAAGCTGCTCGAGGACTGGCTGGGTGAGATCACGGGCTTTGCGGGCGTGAGCCTCCAGCCCAACGCGGGGGCTCAGGGCGAGTACGCGGGCCTCATGGTCATCCGCGCCTACAACGCGGCGCGGGGCGAATCGAAGCGCGACGTGTGCCTCATCCCGACCAGCGCGCACGGCACGAACCCGGCCACGGCGATCATCGCGGGCATGAAGGTCGTGCCCGTCCGCAGCACCGAGCGGGGCGATATTGACATCGAGCACCTCCGCCAGCAGGCCGAGACGCACAAGGATGCGCTTGCCGCACTCATGGTGACCTACCCCTCAACGCACGGCGTGTTCGAGGAGGGCATCGGCGAGGTCTGCAAGATCGTGCACGACTGCGGCGGGCAGGTGTACATGGACGGCGCGAACATGAACGCCCAGGTCGGGCTCTGCAGGCCTGGCGATATCGGCGCCGATGTCTGCCACCTCAACCTGCACAAAACGTTCTGCATCCCGCACGGCGGCGGCGGGCCTGGCATGGGTCCGATCGGTGTCGCCGAGCACCTGAGGCCCTTCCTCCCCGGCAACCCGGTGAGCAACCCCGCATCGGCTGGCGATCAGGCGATCGGCCCAATCTCGGCGGCCCCGTACGGCTCGGCGAGCATCCTGCCGATCAGCTGGGTCTACATCGCCCTCATGGGCGCTTCGGGCCTGAAGAAAGCCACGCAGGTGGCGATCCTCAACGCCAACTACATGGCGGCCCGGCTCACGGGTCACTTCGACATCGTCTACACGGGTGAGGGCGGCCGCGTCGCACACGAGTTCATCCTCGATTGCCGAAGCTTCGAGAAGACCGCGGGCATCAAGATCGACGACATCGCCAAGCGGCTCGTCGACTACGGCTTCCACGCGCCGACCATGAGCTGGCCCGTAGCCGGCACGCTGATGGTCGAACCCACCGAGTCTGAATCCACAGCCGAGCTCGATCGTTTCTGCGATGCGCTGATCGCCATCCGTGCGGAGATCGCCGAGATCGAGCGGGGCGAGGCGGACAAGGAGCAGAACCTCTTGACGGGTGCGCCGCATCCGCTCTCGGTTGTGACGTCGGATACATGGGACAAGCCCTACAGCCGCGAGCGCGCCGCCTGGCCCATGCCCTGGCTTCGCGAGCGGAAGTTCTGGCCGGCGGTCGCGCGGATCGACAACCCCTGGGGCGATCGCAACATCATGTGCTCGTGCCCGAGTGTGTCGGAAGTCGCGGAAGTCTGAACATCAATAAATCTGTACTCAGTGGCGGAGGCTTCCAGCCTCCGCTTTCTTTTTGCACGAACTTTCTAGTGTGATAGTGAAGAAAAAACGGAGGCTGGAAGCCTCCGCCACTGATGCTGGATGTGTGCAAGATGGCTTACCCGCCGCCACCGCCACCTCCACCTCCACCGTTTCCACCACCCCCGCCCACAACTGCGGGGACCGGGTAGGACTCGAGGCCATCAACGGTTCCGATGCCGGTGTCGAGGTTGAAGCTGACGTATCGGCGCGTGCCGGTGCCTGCGATCGTTGTCGCCTGGTTGGGCCACCAGCTGTAGCCGTCGATCTGGCGGTGGATGTAGTCGGGGGCCTTGATGACGAGCGTGTTCTGGAAGGTTTGGATGGTGCCGCCGTCGCCGCCGTTGTCGGCCCATTGCTCGGTTTCGACGATGGCTTGGATCAGATTGATGATGTCATCTCGGCGCTCGCCTAGATCGCGTTCTTCGTCATCGTCGTTGGTTGCGCCGTCGAAGGGTGATTGTCCGCCGCCGCCGCCGCCGGTGTTCTGCAGGACGTTCTGTAGATCGATGTCTGGGGCGTCCTGGTAATCGGGCAGCACGAGGAGCAGGTCGGCGATGTCGTAGATGACGACGTACTGGCGCCTGTTGAGCAGGCTCTTGGGGCCGCACTCGATCGTGCCCCACTTGGTCATCTGCCAGGTGTTCTGTTCGAACGAGTCTCGGGCGGCCTGTTCGAGAACGAGTTCGAGCAAACGCAGCGCGGACATCTCCTTGGCGTTGACCTTGATGAGCAGATCCGGGTCGAGGCCGTCGGGCCGCTTGTCGTCGACGTAATGGATGTCGATGTCGGCTCCGGTGAAGTCCTTGATGAAGGTCATCACGTCCTCGAGGCGCTGGTCTTCGAAGTTGACAGAGATCGGGCGGAGCATGAGCGCCAGGTTCTGGCGTTTGGCTTTGATGTCGCCCTGATCGACCTGCGCGTGCGCCTGAGCGACGAGTGGGGTGATCGAGCCCGGAAGGGTTGCTCCGAGCAAGGCGATTGTGCATCCCACGAGAAGAGATCTGGAAAGATGTGCCATCATTGGCCTCCTGTGCCATTTGCCCCGCGGCGGGCCCTTCGGGCGTCCGGGGTGGGCTCACTCTTTAGACGCCCAGAATCCAGAACGGTTCCCGAAGATATCGGGTAGTCTACAAGAGATGAGGCTCGTGATCGCACGTCATGGCAAAGCAGAGCCGGATTCTCCGACCGGCAGGGACGCAGACCGCCGTCTGACCGAGCGGGGTGAGCTCCAGGCCCGATGGCTCGGCGAGACGCTCCTGTCGTGTGGATTTCAGGACGCTGTGGTCCTGACAAGCCAGGCCGAGCGGGCACGCAGGACGGCCGAGATCATGTGCGAGGTGCTGGGCGTTCGGCCCGTGCACGCACCCAGGCTCATGCTCGGGCGGGCCGCCAGCGAGGCGATCCAGGTCATCGAGCAGCACCGCGATCATGGCAAGCTCGTGCTGGTGGGGCACAACCCGACGATGTCGGAGCTGGCCACGATCCTGGCCTATGGCATCGGTTGCTCTGGGCTGGGCCTCAAGACTGGCAGTGCCGCCATGATCGAGCTCAAGGGCGGCACAGAGCCGGGCATCGCGTCGCTCGAGGATGTCATCCGCTTGGATGACTGATCGCGTTCATGTCCGGTCAGTCATACGGAAGTTGTCAAATTTGAAAAAGAGAAACGCCGCCGGAGTGATCCGACGGCGTCCGGGAATGTTTGACTTTGCTTTCTTACTTAGCGGCGGCGCCGGGTCGCGGCAAGGCCTGCGATGCCGAAGATCGCGGCCGAGGCGGGTGTCGGGATCGAGAAGAAGGCGCTCGTACCACCGGCGGAATCGCCCGCAGTGAGCGAGAAGTTGAATTGAGCCTGCATGTCGGTCAGCGCGCCACCGATGGGCGAGAATTGGCCAGGGGCAGCCGGGAGATCCTGGCTGCTGTCCGTGGAGCCGGCAGTGACGAGCGGTCCGACGACGAGGTCGGCGAACGTGGTGCCGCCGTTGTACGCGGCATTGAAGTACGTGCCGCCCGCGCCGAGGCCGGTAAGGGTGGCACCGTTGCTGTTGTTATCGGTGACGTTCACGCTGGCGGTCGCGCGGAGCGCTGCATCGGCGACCGAGCCCGTGTTGATGAAACTCGCGGTCATATTGAACGTCGTGTCGGCATCGCCGGCGAACACGGCAAAGCCAATGCTCGACAGTGCGTCAGCGGTCAGCGGTGTGTCGGTGTTGTCCGCGTTGTTGATGACATTCAACTGCGTGACGCGGCCGATGATGTTCTGGTTGTTCTGGTCCACGATCGTCAGCGGGCTGAACAGGATGAACACGATCCCGCCGTTGGGCTGGGTGATCGCTCCAACGTCTGAACTCGAGAAGCTGACGCTCCCAGAGCCGAGCGAACTGGACGCGGAAATGGTGATCAGCGGATCGCTGATCTGGGCACCGGCTGCGAAAGCTGACGCAGCGGCTGCAACTGCAATAGTGCGCGAAATCCGAGGCATGGAGTCTCTCCTCTCCCTGGCTCAACGGCCGAACCCCAAGGGGAATCCCTCAGGGAGTGTCTCTCTTATATCAGTATGGGACCTCGCGGTTGGTGAGTCAATGAGCTGTATTGGAGATTGCCAATCACTTTTGAAAAAAACACACGGCCCCTTGCGGGGACCGTGTGTTTGGAATATGTATGGAAACCCTGTTGAGGCGGGTTCAGCGGCGGCGGCGGAGGCCGACGAGTGCGGTCAGGCCAAGCACGACCGAAGCCGGGGCCGGGATGACCTCAAACTCGCTGGTACCCGAAGCCAGGTCACCGGCCGAGAGGGTGAACTGCCACTCCGACTCGATGTCGGTCAGCGTGGTGCCAATGTTCTGGTAGCCCACAGCCGGGAACGTGTCGCTGGTGCTGGCTGAGGAGTTGGCTGCAGCCACGATGGGTGACTGGATCAGGTTCTGGAAGTTGGTGCCCCCACCGTTGTAGTACGAGCGGTACGCGCCGCCAGCCCAAGGCGTGAAGGTGGCGCCATCGCCGGTAAGGTCGGTCACCGAGACGCCAGCGGTTGCGCGACCGATGGAGTTGGCCAGTGGCGCAAAGCTCAGGACGGCCGAGTCAATTGTGAAAACGGTGTTCTGCTGGCCTGCGATCACGTTGAAGTTGAGCGCGACCGATGGGTCGGCAAAGATCGTGACCGAAGCGCCGGTCAGAGCGAAGATCTCATCGGTGCCGTCCATCACGTGGACTTCTTCTTCGAGCTGCCAGAAGTAGTCGCCGTTGGCATCGACATCGCCCGGGTTGAGCGTGACGCTCCACGGGTAGCTGTTGCCGTTGACCTCAGCGGTGATATTGAACACGACCG
>CAXBOF010000170.1:0-5365 GCA_963977205.1 uncultured Phycisphaera sp.
ATCGAAACCCGCGTAGTCCGACCAGTAGTTGCCTCTGCCGTCGAGCGAGAAAGAGTTGCTCATCAGCTGCCCTCGCCCGTGTGTGGCAGCCGGCTCTTCGTTCTCGATGAAAGCGTTGTTCGTGAAGACGTTGTCGTGAGTGTTGGGTGTTGCGAGTAGGCCGATCTCATTGAAGGCGATCATGTTCGACTCGAAAAGACCAGTTGATCCGATTGATGATGGGCTGTTGTCCAGGTACACTCCGACCCGGTTTGCCAGCAGAGCGTTTCCGACAATGATGATGTCATCACAGTCCTTGAGACCGATGCCGTAGCCGCTGGCCCCTCTGTTGTTGCTCATCCGGTTCTCGCGAAGGGTGATCCCGTTGCTATACATTAGGTAGACGCCGACTGAGTTGTTGAGCAGAACGTTCTGTTCGAGGACCGAGCCGTGGCTGTACATAAAGTGCAGCCCGTATCGGCTTTCCTTGACTACATTCTTTCTGATCAGAAGATCTTCGGAGTACCAGAAGACCATGTCGCGCGAGCTGAGTACTTTGTTGCCTTCGACGAGGCAGCCGTGACTCCACCAGAGTCGGATCCCGTCGCCGCGACGGCCCGTATCAAGATCCTTGCATGCGATCGAGTTGTCTCGGATAATCGCGTTGGGAGACTCACGCAAGTCGATTCCGAAGAGAGATTCCTGGATCGTATTCGACTCGATGACGGCGTCGGCGGCGATGACGCGGATCGCAGCGGGTTCCCCTGTTACATCGATTCCTGAGTTACGTATTGTGCAGTTTCGGATCGTGACGCCGTCGGCGAGCACTTCGATGACAGTCCCTTCGCCGAGCCCGTCGAACACGGCGCCATCGATCCCGTCGAGCACGACAGTCTTACGGATGACGAGATTGCCCTCGTATACTCCGGCGGGAATCCGAACAACATCGCTGGTGTCTGCGTTGTCAATTAACTCAGTGATGATTGCCACAGGCTTCCGGTCGGAGAGCTGCTTCCCGTGCGCGGTGGATGCCACCCATGCGAGGGTCGAGATGATGATGATTGTGATCGTGCGAACCACGGTTTAACTCCAGACTAAGCCGAGGCCGAGCCCATGCTCTTCTGTTGCTTGATGAGTGGCAGGTACGCTCTGCGATGGAAGAACAGGGCCAGAATGAGAACAAACGATACGACCGAGGCAAGAATGAGCCCGGCGCCCGGAGTTGCGATCGTCACAAACTGGCCGATGCCTCCCTTGCCCATCGCCGTAGGAACGAACGGCTTGACTGCGTTGGAAAGCGGCGCATGCGGATCCAGGTTCAGACCAAAGTGTTTCATCCAGAGATGCAAGTCGAGCAGGAATACAACTGGAAAGAACACAACTGGCACAACCAGGATTACCGCCCAACGGGTATGGATGTACGCGGCCAATTCCAGCATTACGACAAAGGCAATCATGACAAACACACCGACCATGCGTTCGATCTCGGCTGCCTCGTAGAGCGAGCGCATGCCGATGTAGTGATTGAGTCCGTCGATCTCGGCGACATCACCCGATAGCGCGTTCAGGTGTGCGGTCATGTGCAGCCCGTCCGGGTACTGCGGCGCTTGAAGCTCCATGTGCCAGTAGGGAAGAAACAGAGAAACAAGCAGCAAAACACGTGCAACCAGCAAGAGGAAGCCTGGTGTGCCGTAACGCATCGAATGCTTTGACGCCTCGAGCGGATGGACGCGTGGCCCAAGTATGCTGTCAAGTAATGAAGCCATGGCCAATCCTTTCAACGCGGAGTGATGCGTGTATCAAACCGCCCGGGGCGCTTTCACACCCCGAGCAGGAGTCTCACTATTCGGGTTCGACCATCAGGTAGCCCATCATTTCAAGATGTAGCGCCGAGCAGAATTCGGAGCAATAGAACGGGAAGGTCCCCGGAGTATCCGCGACGAACTCGATCGTGACGGCTTCTCCCGGCTCAAGCGAAGCGGTGATGTTGTACATCGGGACTGCGAATCCGTGCGTCGCATCCACGGCCCGCTCGGTGTTGGTGATGTGCCAACGGACGACATCGCCCTGCTTGAGGTTGACGTGCTCGGGGTTGAAGTGGCTGCGGATTGCCGTCATGAAGATGTCGACCGTGCCGTCGTCGTTGCGTTGCACACGCTCCATCTTGGGCTTTGTTGCCATCGGGTTGATGTTCTGAGCATGCGGGTCCCAACCGACCTCGGGATAAGTCGTCCAGGGGTTGAGTTTGTCGGCTTTGACGATCTGGGCGTAGTGCGGTTCGCCCACTCCCATAGGCATGTCGTAAATAACAGGCATCTTCGTCCCGTCTTCACTGATATCAACGAGCTGTAGATTCTGGGGAAGCAGTGGACCCGTCGGGTAAAAACGATCAACGGACCACTTGTTGAGCGCCACGAGGTAGTTCCCGTCTGGGCTAACAGTATCTCCTTCGGCGACAGCAATGTGTCCTACGTTGTAGTGCACTGGAGTCTTGTGGACGAGCGTCCAGTCAGGTTCGGGAGTGCCTGAGCCGTATGAGCCGCCCATCGTCCATCGCGCAACCGCCGAGTCGAGGTAGAGCGATGTGTAGGCGTAGCCGTCGGGTCCGAACTGTGTGTGCAGCGGGCCGAGGCCCACTTCGATGCGGGCTTCAACGACGCTGTCAAAGTCGAGGATCGGGACGCCGAACTCATCCTTGCCGGAGAAGGTTTTGTCTGCGATGGCTCTCTTGATCTTGTCCATCGAGTAGATGGTGACATGCGGGTCAAGCTTTCCCGAGACCACAATGAAGTCGCCCTTTGGCGCGACATCGACGCCGTGCGGACTGCGGGGCTCTGGTGTGACGTGCAGCAGTCCCTCGGCAAGAGCAGTTTCAAGCGTGATGACCGGGAAGCCTTTGATCTGCTCAACCTTGCCCGCTTTGTAAACCTGCTCGGCTTTCCGCCAGTCGATGATGTGGAGGAAGTCAGTCGCGTTGCGACTCGCGCCGGCCTCAAACGGGGGCTTCTTGTCCTGGATACCGCCGGTCGCAAGCTCGGTGTTGAGCGAGTTCATAAAGAAGTAGCCATCGCTGGCGAGCTTGCCTGCATCAGACAGATCCTGCCAGTAGGGGGGCAATTCGATCGCGAACGACTGATCTTTGTCGATCCGCCCGCGGTTGCGGTCGAACTTCCAGAGTGTCACTGAGCCCTTGTATTTCTCTTTGTACTCAGAGATCGGTGCATACTCGGAGCCCCATGGGACAGCGTACTGACCTCCCTCGATGATGTACTCGGTGTTCGGTGTCACGAACGTGCCGCCGTGGTCGCTCAGTGTCAGCGGGTTCTTGACAATCTGCTTCGTTTCCCAGTCGCGCAGATCGACGACAGCTACTCGTGCGTTGATCTTGTCGTTAATGAAGACAAACTGCCCGTCGTAGTCGCCGTTGGTTTCGGAGAGCGCGGGGTGGTGCGTGTCGCCCCACAGGTTCGATTTCCCATTGGGAAAACCCTCTTTGAGGATCTCGTTGCCAACCCCGTAGCCCCAGCCCTGCCAGGGTTCGGGTGTGAAGACCGCGATCGAGCGGAGCAGCCTCATGCTGGGAAGGCCGACCACGAAGATCTGCCCTGCGTGTCCGCCTGAGGCGAACATCAGGTAGTCATCCTTCTCGCCGCTGGGGAGATACGTCTTGGCTGCAGCGATCAGATCGGCGTTGGTCAGGCCTCGATCCTTCGCGATCGCTTCGACATCCCGCATCGACTGTGCGCTCGTTGAGGCTGCGGCGAATGAGATCGCCAGGCCGGTTCCTAAGACCGACAGTTGTCTCAGTTTATTTGTTCCTGCTTTCATTGGGATGCCCTTTCTTAATGCACACGGTGTGCGGACTTGTTGTTCAGTCTCGATGAGAATCGAGCGAGCCTGGTTATGAACCCATCGCCTCTTTCTGGACAGCTTTGATGTAGTCAACAATCAATTGCAGCTGCTCATCAGTGATCGCCGGGTTGCCACCTTTGGGCGGCATGTCGATACCGGTCGTGTTGTTCGCATCCCAGATCGGTCGCCCTGACTTGATGAATGTGATCAGTTCCTTGTCGGTGGCGCCGCGGACAAACCCGCTCGTGATGAGCGGAAGGCCTTGGTTCTCGATGCCCTGTGCGCCCTCGCCGTGACACGCGGAGCATGAGGCGACGAACAGCTCAAAGCCGGCATGCTCTTCGAGTATGACGGAGGCGACCGAGGCATCGCCGTCTTGGCGGTCCTTGAGGTTCCATGCTTCCGTCGATGCGGTGGGAGCGTTCTCGTCCTGGATCGCCCTCAGGTAGTGGACAACTTTGGAGAGTCGCACGTTGTCGACGTTCTTTGCACCCCGCGGGGGCATGAGCGCGCCAGAAGTGTTCAATGGGTCATTGATCGGGCGGCCGTCAACCAGAAGGCTGAACAACTCGTCGTCAGTTTGCGACTGCACGAACGCACTGTTGCGAAGGGGCTTGCCCATCAGGTGCATGCCCTCGCCGTTCAGGCCGTGGCAGACGGCGCAGCTGCTGCGGTACGTGACTTCGCCTCTGGAGATATCGAGCGGCTCTACCCCGAGTGAGACAGCCTCGGCGCTCCAGGCCGGCACGGGCTGGGGAGGGAGTCCCCCTGCGACGATCGCCAGCATCGCGGGGATCGTCGCTATCGAGATGAATGATGCGACGATCGAATGCCAGCGATACGGGTCGGAAGTTCGAGCTTTACGACCATTATGTTTGGGAGAAGGCTTTGTGCCGCGGATCCGTGTCGAGGTCATCGGATGTCTCCATTCGGTGCATTGTGAAGTAGTGGAGTCACAACATCACATTCATGTCAGCATAGAATCGGTCGTCAAAGTGGTCAACTCAATCCACTACTTGTTTTGGGATTTGGTGGTAGCTTTCTCGACCGTCACCGATATCGGGAGTCGGCCCTTCGGATCGCAGAGGGGGCGAACCCCGCCTTCGCCATCGAGCAGGTCCGCGAGCGTCGTGGCCGCGAAGGTCTGTTCGGTCCTGGCCATCTCATCATCGAGCAGGCGATGAAGAGTACAGAGGCTCGTGTGCCCCTTGATGCCCAGCGGGCACCTGGTGATCCGCTGGATCTTGGTATCTGAGGCGTTCAAGACGTCGAGAACGCTGATTGCGGTGGGAACCTTTACCAGAGAGAATCCGCCATTGGTCCCCCTTTGGGCGACCAGGATCTCATGACGAGCAAGCATGCGGAGGATCTTCTGGAGATACCCAACCGGAACCCGGACGGCTTCAGAGATCTCGAGGGCGGACGCGGGGGAGTCGTCCTTGCGAGCAGCAAGAAAGAGAGCGGCTCGTAAAGCGTATTCGGAGGGTTGCGAAATCATGGTCTCGGCCCCCCGGGGAATCGTAAAAATGCATCC
>CAXBOF010000171.1:0-5346 GCA_963977205.1 uncultured Phycisphaera sp.
CGAGCTTGACGGCTTCGTCGGCTCGGGCGGGAACAACGGCTCCAACTGATCCCACACCTAACTTTCTTGTCAGATTCGCCAATTCAAGAGCGGAATGTGGTGGGGTGATCGTCCTCGCGGCTGTTCCTATCGTTCCACCTCACCCAAGTCACCAAATCAGGAAGCGGAGTTGTCCATGTTGATGAGAAGCCGAAACGTTGTCACGCTCGCGGTTGCTGCTCTGTTGGCGGGCGGGAGCGCCTCGTCACAGATCTCGCCGGAACGGACGTACTACGGCATCGAGCGCCCCTTCCCCGTCAAGGTTGCGAATCCCGCGGGCAACGAGGGCACGCTGAGTATCAAGCTGCTGGATGTCGAAAACGCGGTACTCGAAGCGGTCGAGTCGGTCGAGCCCGGGCAGGTCGATCTGGCGGTGCTGTTCCCCTCGCTTTGGGAGACCAAGGGCTCGCGCGGCGTGGTGTATGCGCAGATGTACGCGGGCGAGACGGCTGTCGGGCCGGCGATCGTGCTGCAGCCCATGATCGCCCAGCCCTACGCCGAACTCGATCAGCGCAGCGGCAGCCTGTCCTGGCGTCCAAGCCCCCGCACGTTCACCGGCTACCGCGCGTACATCGAGAAGGACGTGCTGATGACCACGACCGAGGGTGACATCCTCTTTCGTATGCGCCCCGATCACGCGCCCAACACCGCATGGAACTTCATGCAGCTCGGCGACGGCGGGTTCTACACCGACATCATCTTCCACCGCATCGTCACCCAGCCCAATCGTTTCGTTGTCCAGGCGGGCGACCC
Source organism: uncultured Phycisphaera sp. (assembly GCA_963977205.1). Taxonomy (GTDB): domain Bacteria; phylum Planctomycetota; class Phycisphaerae; order Phycisphaerales; family UBA1924. The sequence goes on from CAXBOF010000171.1 coordinate 793, forward strand.
GCTCGGCGAGGGCTCGGGCGGTCCGGGGTACATGATCGATCTGGAAGACAGCAAGCTGCCGCACGACTTTGGCATCATCTCGATGGCCCGCTCGGGTGATCCCAACTCGAATGGCTCGCAGATCTTCATCTGCCTGAGCCGTGAGGCGACCAAGGCGCTCGACGGGCGGTACACAGCGTTCGGGCAGGCGATCTCCGGTGCGGATGTGATCAACAAGCTGGCCGATACGCCGCTGAATGGCCAGCGCCCGGTGAACCCGCCCAAGATCAAGAGCGTCAAGCTCGTCGATGCCGCCCCGCGCGGCACGGGGGCTGCCCCGGTGAAAGCGCCGAGCGATCAGCCCGCCGGCGGCCGGTAAACTCAAACCGATGAACAGAAAAAAGAAGCAGCCGATCAGTCCATCTGATCGGCTGCTTTGATTTTTGAATCGCGTTACATACCGGCCAAACTGGTTCGATCAGAACTTGTACTCGGCGGAAATCCCGAGACCGAATGAGGGATCGAGGATCGTGTCGCCCCTGCCGACCTCGTTGGTGTCTCGGAGGCTGACCTCGCGGTAGACGACCGCACCGATCCTGCCGCTGACAGAGAGATTGGGCTCGGGCTTCCACGTCGTGATGAACATGATGGGGATGGACCAGTCCTCGAAGACGCCGTCGGGCAGGTCGTTGTTGTCCTCTTCGAGTCGGAACTGCTTGAAGTCGTAGGTGATGCTGCCGCCGACTTCCCATTTGTCGTTGATGAAGTAGGTGATCTCGGCGCCCGGTTGCCCCGCGGTCGAGGTCGCGCCGAGCACGAACCGCCAGTAGTCGTCGATCTGCCAGCGGATCGTGGGGATCGGGAAGAGATTGAAGTCGTCCTCGAGCTTCGAGAAGCCGCCGATGGCCAGGCCGACGGAGAGGTCTTCGTGGAAATGGTGCATGAGGCCGACGAAGCCGCCGTAGGTGAGGGTGTCACCGAAGTCGGCTCCGATCTCGCCCGAGCTGTTGAGCCTGGCGCCGCCGAAGATGGACCACTGCGGGTCGAATGAGTGGGTGATGGTGCCCCCCAGGCCGACGCGCAAGCCGAAGTCGATCGGGTCTGAAGCTGCGCCGAAGGCTCCGAAGCTGTCGAAGTCGTAGCCGGTGGATGACTGGCTGAAGGTGAGTGTCGCGTCGGTCTGCTCGTCGATGGGGATGGCAGCGGTGATCGCCGCGTCGAGGGTAGCCGAGGCGAGCTGGCCCCCGGTGCGTCCGCGGTTTCGGGCAGCCGAGTAGTAATCGGCGCTGCCGGTGGCAAAGAACCGGATCTCCTTTTCGGGAGCGATCTGGATTCCGAGGTCTTCCTCATCCCCAAAGCTCTGGGCGAGGGCCGGGCAAGCAAGGCCCGCCAGCAGGAGAATAGAGAGCGATTTCACAGGCATGAGGTTCCTCCGGGAGGCAGTGCGACCGATCCCGCGGGGCGAGTATAGGTCCGTGCTTTCCCATCATCGTACGATGGCCCACACGCGGCCTACACTCCGCACCAACGGGGCGGTAACTCAATTGGTAGAGTGCCAGCTTTGCAAGCTGGAAGTTGAGGGTTCGATTCCCTTCCGCTCCATTGCCCCGGATTCCCGGGCGCATGAGGCTCCGATAATCACACCGATACTGCCTAGCGACGCCGATTTTTTTGGTGTGCGATCGCTCGCGCCCAAATCCGGCTCTTAGCACGAATTCGTTGTGGAGTGAAAGGCCGAGCCCGGAATTGGTCGGCGCGTTGAAGCAAAAAAGACGAAAGAAAGAAGTGACCCCGGCGGGATTCGAACCCGCGTTACCAGGATGAAAACCTGGTGTCCTGGACCAGACTAGACGACGGGGCCATCTAGTGGGCATGACTGTAGGGCCGATGGACCCTCCGTGTCTCGGCGTAGGCTAGTTCAATGCCAGAAGCCCCGATCACCCCTCTGCCAGGCCCCGATTCCGAGTCGCCCGTGATGCTGGTGGGGGGCACCTTTGACCCGCCCCATCTGGCCCATACCCACCTGGCCGACCAGGCCCGGGCGGTCGTCGCCCCGGAGGCGTGGCTGAATTACGTTCCCGCGGCCCGCTCGCCTCACAAAGCGGGCGGCCCCGAGGCCGGCGCACAAGACCGCGTGAGGATGCTCGAATTGGCCTTGTCTGGCTTCGAGCGCACCGGCATCTGGACGGACGAGCTCGACCGGGCAGCAGCGGGGGAGCCGAGCTACTGGGTCGTGACGCTTCGCCGGGCACGCACGCTGCTGACCGAGGATCGTCGGCTGCTCTTTCTCGTGGGGGCTGATCAGGCGCTCAGCTTCGACCGCTGGTACGAGCCCGAGAAGATTCTCGAACTCGCGCAGATCGTGGTCATCAACCGCGGCGAGGTCCGCACCAAAGATCAACTCGCCGATCGTCTTGAGGGCTCACGCCTCTGTGATCAGCTCGTCAGCGCGTGGTGCGATGTCGAGCATCTGGAGATCAGCGCCACGGGCGTGCGCGAGGCGCTCGGGGCGCAGAAAGAAAGCGACCTCCGAGGCATTCTCAGCCCGGAGGTCGCTTCGTATATCAGAACGCACGGCCTGTACCGCGGCTGAATTGGCGGACAGGTTTAGCCCACAATGGACTTGAGCGCATCGGCCTTGTCGGTTCGTTCCCAGGTGAAGGTGTCGAAGGACTTGGTCGAGCCGTCGTGCATGGCGACCTCGACGCTGCCCGGTTCGCGTCCGAAGTGGCCGTGGTAGGCGGTGTGCTGGTAGATGGGGTTGGTGAGCTTGAGGGAGTCGATGATGCCGCGGGGTGTGAGCTTGAAGACCTCGCGGATGGCCTTTGAGATCTTGGCTGGGTCAGCCTGCTCGGTACCGAAGGTGTTGACGTGGACGCTGGTGGGCTGGGGGACGCCGATGGCGTAGGAGAGCTGGATCTCGCACTGCGAGGCGAGGCCCGCGGCGACGACGTTCTTGGCGATGTAGCGGGCCATGTAGGCGGCCGAGCGGTCGACCTTGGTCGGGTCCTTGCCGGAGAAGGCAGAGGTCGCCGACGACGGGCTTGATGACGTTTGCGAGGATCTGTTCGGCAAGGCCCTTCTGGTCGGTGCTCCACTTGGGCGCGTGCTGCGTCGAGAGGACGACGGTGTCGAGCCGGGTCGGCTTGTTTTCTTCGTCGTATTCGAAGGTCACCTGGCTCTTTGCGTCGGGACGCAGGCCCTCGACGGCATTGGATCGCCGGACCTCGGCGTGCTTGGCGACGAGCTGGTGGGCCAGTTGGATGGGCAGCGGCATGAATTCGGGGGTCTCGGTGCAGGCAAAGCCGAACATCATGCCCTGATCGCCGGCGCCCTCCTCGCCCTTGTTGCCCGAGTCGACGCCCATGGCGATGTCGGGACTCTGGGCCTTGATGGAGCTGAGCACGGCGCAGGAGACGTGGTCGAAGGCCATGTCGCCCGAGGTGTAGCCGATGCGCTGGATGGTGCTGCGGACGATGTCGGGGATCTCGACGTAGGCCTCGGTGCGGACCTCGCCTGCCACGATCGCCATGCCGGTGGAGACCATGGTCTCGCAGGCGACGCGACTGTTGGGGTCCTGCGCGAGCATCGCGTCGAGGACAGCGTCAGAAATCTGGTCGGCGACCTTGTCGGGGTGGCCCATGGACACGGATTCGGAGGTGAACTGGTAGCTCAAGCTGGGTCTCCTGCTTCATATGCGGATCGAGAATGACTGTAGAGAGCGGCCCGGGCGAGAACCAGCGGCATAGTCGCGGCGATCTGTGTTCGGCCCTGCCGCTATTGTTGTCGCATGGCCAAGCGACAGAGCCCGAAAAAGCCCGGTCTCACCTACGCAGACGCGGGGGTGGACCTCAAGACGTACGACTCGTTCATCTCCGGGCTCGGCTCGATGGTCCGGCGGACCCACGGGCCACGGGTCATCCAGAACCCGGGCGGGTTCGCGGGGCTGTTCCGGCTCGATTACAACCAGAAGCTCTTCAAGCAGAACTACGTGGACCCGGTTCTGGTCGCCTGCTGTGACGGCGTGGGCACCAAGCTCAAACTCGCCACCGAGATGAACGACTACTCGACGATCGGGATCGATCTGGTCGCGATGAGCGTCAACGACCTGATCGTGCAGGGCGCCGAGCCGCTGTTCTTCCTGGATTACATCGCGGTGCCCAAGGTGATCCCCGAGATGCTGAGCGCGATGGTGCACGGCGTCGCGGGCGCGTGCAAGGACTCGAACTGCTCGCTCATCGGTGGCGAGACGGCCGAGATGCCTGACGTCTATGCACCGGGTGAGTTCGACATGGCCGGCTTTGCGGTGGGGGTGGTCGAACTCAAGAAAGCAACCGACCCCCTGCGTGTCGCGCCGGGCGATGTCGTCATCGGGCTGGCGTCCGACGGATTGCACTCCAACGGGTTCAGCCTGGTGCGCAAGGTCGTTTCGCACGCCAAGCTCGATCTGCAGAAGGTGTACAAGGACCTCGACCCGGAGCAAACGCTCGGCAAGGTGCTGCTCACGCCGACGAGGCTCTACCCCGCGCCGATCGTCAAGCTGCTCCGCGCGTACAAGGTCAAGAAGGTTGTCAG
>CAXBOF010000172.1:0-5339 GCA_963977205.1 uncultured Phycisphaera sp.
CAACTTCTATGGCGTCACTTTCTACGAAGCTCTCGAAGCCATCCTCAACGTCAACGGCTACGGCTACATCGAACGCGGCAACTTCATCTACGTCTACGGGCTCGAAGAGCTCGACCGCATCCAGGAAGCCACGCGTACCCGCCGCAGCGAACTCGTCAAGCTCAACTACGTCTCGGCTCAGGACGTTCAGTCCTTCGTCGAGCCCATGCTCTCGGATAAGGGCACCATCACCGCAAGCCCCGAGTCCGGCGCGTTCAACCTTCCCGGCGACGTCCCGACCGGTGCCGACAGCTTCGCCGCGGGCAGTTCCATCGTTGTCACCGACTACGACGAGCAGGTCGATGCCATTCTTGAAATGATCGCCCAGATCGACACCCGCCCGGCGCAGGTGCTTGTCGAGTCGACCATTCTCCAGACCTCGCTCAACGAGGCCAACGCCTTTGGCATCGACTTCTCGATCGTCGGCGATCTCGACTTCAGCGAGTTCACCGGCTCTGGCGGTCCGCTTGCTGTGGTTCCCTCGCTGATTGGCGGCCAGGGCGGCACGCTCGTCGGCGGCACCGAAACCCCGATCGCCACACCCGACGACGGCAAGGGCGGCGGCGTGACTTCGACCGCGGGTAACACCTCTGGTCCCGCGACCTTCCGTGCTGGCATCGTCAGCGGCGACTTTGCCGTCTTCATGCGGATGCTCGACGAGGTCACGGATGTCACCATCCTCAGCTCGCCCAAACTCCTCACGCTCAACCGCCAGCCTGCACGCGTCCTCGTCGGTCGCAAGATCGGCTACCTGAGCTCGACCACCACCGAGACTTCAACCACCCAGTCCGTCCAGTTCCTGGATACTGGTACTCAGCTTTACTTCCGCCCCTTCATCTCCAACGACGGCTTCATCCGCATGGAACTCAAGCCCCAGGTCTCCGACGCGGAAATCCGCGAAGTCACCGCTGTCGGCGGCTCGGCCATCACCATCCCCGACGAGGTCACCAACGAGCTCACCACGAACGTCATGGTCCGCGACGGCCAGACCATCGTGCTCGGCGGCCTCTTCCGCGAGTCGACCACCGTCACCCGCCGCCAGATCCCGTTCCTGGGCGACATCCCGATCCTCGGGCACGCCTTCCGCGGCAACGACGACGAATCGCTCCGTCAGGAAATCGTCTTCATGGTCAAGCCCACGATCGTCAACGATCAGATCCTCCTCGACGAGGCCGACCGTGCTCTGGCGACGATCGACAACGCCCGCACGGGCATCCGCAAGGGCCTGCTCCCCTGGAGCCGGACAAAGCTCACCGCGATCTACAACGTCGAGGCGCAGGACCTGATCCGTCAGGGCAACTACAAGAAGGCCCTCTTCAAGATCCAGCAGTCGCTCAGCCTGAACCCCGCCCAGCCCAACGTCATCGCAATGCGTGAGAACCTGGTCGGCAAGGAGAACGCCTGGAACGACAGCTACCTCGAAGAGATCATCACGGGCGAGCTTGAGAGCCTCTTCGACGAGAAGAAGAACAACTCCGTCTCGAACCTGATCCCCGCCAAGGTCAACGGCGCCCGCCCGGAACTGCCCTCCACCTTCCAGGGAGCGCAAATAACGGAAACGGCCGAGAACTCGCAAGAGTTCGAGGGCGAAGGTGCCGATAGCTCCACCGACTCGGGCGAGTTTGCGGACTTCCCGATCGAGAACGACGGCTCGGAAGACGAGTAAAGAAACCTCGACAGGCCGAACGCATACGGAGCGAACTTAGAAATGAAACACGCACACCGCGCAAAGACTCTCTCGGCCTCAATGATTCTCGGACTGGCCCTGGTTTCGGGCACCATCGGGTGCTCGGGCCACGGCAAGTCGACCTCAGAGGGCCTCACCCTCGCCCACGAACGCATGGCGCAGATCAAGAGTGCCACGCAGTGGGAGATGGCAAACGAGAGCTACATGGCAGGCGATCTGGAACGGGCCTACGAGAGTGTCAACAACTCTCTGACCCTCAACCCCTCGGTCGCCAAGAGCCACGTGCTCCGCGGCAAGATCCTCTTCGAGATGGGACGTCTCGAAGAGGCCCGTGATTCGCTCCTGCGGGCTGAGATCATCAAGCCCGACACGATCGAAGCGGTGTATTTCCTCGGGATCGTGCACGAGCGTCTCTCCCAGAAGCAAGAGGCTCTCACGTACTACAAGAAAGCCGCGGAACTGGACCCGGCCGAGGCGATGTACGCCGTCGCCACCGCAGAGATCCTGATCGACCTCGGCACACCCGAGGAAGCCGAGACGTATCTCTCGGAGCGTTCAAACGTCTTCGGCCATAACGCGGGTGTCCAGCAGACGCTGGGCCACCTGGCGATGATCCAGGGCAACGACACCGAGGCCGAGTCGCGTTTCCGCACCGCGTGGACGCTCTCGCCCGAGGAGCCGGCGATCCTGGAAGACCTGATCAATGCCCAGATGGCGCTGGGTCGTTTCGCTGAGGCAGAGCACAATATCACGCAGCTCCTCCAGTTCGAGGACTACGAGAATCGCCGTGATATCCACCGCCTGCGTTCGCGATGCCTGCTCGAACTCGACCGCACGATGGAAGCGCGCGAGGAACTGCTCAAGCTCACGGATGCCAAGGACGGCCAGACTGACCTGAGCGCGTGGCTTGACCTGGGCGTCGTCAGCTACTCGATCAACGACATGCCCCGGCTGCGCCAGGCCGCCCAGCGCATTATCGAGCTGGCGCCCGAACGATCAGAGGGCCACCTCTACCGCGCACTCTGGCAGCGCAAGCACGGCGACAACACCGGCGCCCTGGCAAGCATTCAGAAGGGTTTCAAGACCGCCGACATGCCCGTCGAGGCTTATGTCCTTCGCGGCATGATCGAGCAGGAGCTTGGCATGAACGAGGCCGCCCAGCGCAGCTACGCCACAGCCACCGAGATGGACCCGGCCAACGCCAAGGCCAAGGACATGCTCGAACTGCTGAATACCCAGTCGGGCGTGGCGAGCTTCCCCGCCGACGAATAAGGCTCAATCGGCAAAGCGCCAGTCCTCGATGACCGGCTCGACTTCGCCCGAAAAACTCGACACCTGCGGCGTCACGACCGCATCGACGAGCTGGCCCCGCGCCAGCTCGTTTCGCATGTGGCCCCCGCTCCACATGATGCAGCGCAGCGCCCGCCCCTCGTGACGCAGGTGCAGCGACAGATGCTTGCCCCTGGCCCCAAAGACGCCCGGGTCCCGATCGATCCGCACGCTGCGGAGGAGGAGACGCACACGTGGGTTGCCCTGCCCGAACGGGCGGAGCTTGTCGATCTCGCCGATCGATGCGGGCGTGAGCTCGTTTGTTAGCGCATGCGTATCCACGCGGAGCTCATTGATGAGGTCCTCGACTGTCAGCAGCGAGGCGGCGTGATCGCTGAATGCGTTGGCGAAGGCCTCGTAGTTCTCGGGGGCCATCGAAAGGCCCGCAGCCATGTCGTGCCCGCCGTAGGTCGTCAGGTGCCCGGCGCACGCATCCAGCCCGCTGTGCAGATTGAATCTGGGGATCGAACGCCCCGAACCCTTGAGCTTGCCTTCCTGATGGCAGAGCAGGATCGTCGGCCGCGCAAAGCGTTCGACCAACCTTGAGCACACGATCCCGACCACGCCCGGGTGCCACGATTCGTGCATGAGGATGATCGCACGCCGGTCCGGGCTCGTCATGCCCATATCCTGGGCCATCTTTGCCGCCTGCTCGACGATCCGGCGTTCCTCGTTCTGTCGATCGAGATTCTGGCGGTGCAGCCCCTCGGCGATCTGGCGCGCGTGCTGGCCCTTGGCGGTCGTGAACAACTCCACCGCCTCGGCCGCGTGTCCCATGCGCCCGCACGCGTTAAGCCTCGGCCCGAGGCGAAAGCCCACATCGTCGGTCCCGATGTTCTCGCCGTCGAGCCCGGAGGCCGACACCAGCTCGCGCAGCCCGCCGAAGCGTGAGCGCTGCACCCGGTTGAGTCCGAATCGCGTCAGCGCCCGGTTTTCACCGACGAGTGGCACCATGTCCGCGATCGTCCCGAGCGCCGCGAACGAGAGCATCTCGAGCAGCAGTTCACGTTTGGTCGCCGAAACTTTGTCCGAGCCGTCGGCGAGCACGCACAGCCGCCATGCGAGCTTGTACGCCACGCCCGCGCCGCAGAGCTCACCGAACGGGTACGCCGAGCCGGGCAGCCTCGGGTGTACGAGCGCGAATGCATCGGGTAGCTCGCCGTTCGATTGCGGGTTGTGGTGATCGGTGATGATCAGATCGACACCGAGTTGTTTGGCGACGCTCGCTTCATGGATCGCGGTGATGCCGCAGTCGACACTGACGATGACTTTGGCGCCCTCATCGGCGAGCGATTCGATCGCCTCGGCGTTGAGGCCGTAGCCCTCTTCGAGACGGTGGGGGACGTACGTGCGGACGTTGGCGTTCTCGCCGGCGATCGCGATGAAGGTGTGGTAAAGGATCGCCGAGGCGGTGATGCCGTCGACGTCGTAGTCGCCGTAGATGACAATCTGTTCGTTTGCTTGGAGCGCCGACATGATCCGCTCGCAGGCGAGGTCGACGCCCGGCAGCGTTGCGGGGTCGTGCAGATCCGCCAGCGTGCAGTCGAGCAGCCTGCGGCCCTCGTCCGAGTCGAGCCCGCGTGCAGCGAAGATGCGACCGATCAGATCAGCGCCGGCAGGGGCCGGGTTCGGTGAGAGCACCCAGCGTTTGGCCCTTCCTCGGATCGTTTCCTGCATCGCGGTAGTCACGACGTAGACTAGCACGACCGCCCGGCGATGCGCTGGGCCAAGATCGGGAGACCGTGTGCGATGGTGAAACTCACGAAAATCTACACACGCACCGGCGACGAGGGCCAGACCGGTATCGGTGACGGCTCGCGCGTCTCCAAAATCGACGCCCGCGTCTCGGCCTACGGCACGGTCGACGAGGCCAACGCATTCGTCGGTGTCGCGGTCACCGCCTGCGGCGCAAACGACAGCACCGCAAAGGCGATCCTCGTCCGAATCCAGAACGATCTCTTCGACGTCGGCGCCGATCTCTGCACCCCCCGCAAGCCGGGTGAGCACGTGGGCGATGCGCTCCGCGTGACAGGCCACCAGACGTCGTGGTTGGAATCCCAGATCGACGAACTCAACGCCGACCTCGGCTCTCTGACCAGCTTCGTCCTGCCGGGCGGGACAGCCCTTGCAGCGCATCTGCACGTGGCAAGGACCGTTGTCCGAAGGGCCGAGCGCGAGACCGTGCTGCTGGGTGAACAGATCGGCAGGGGCAACGTCGCCGAGCCGATCCGGTATCTCAACCGGCTTTCGGACCTGCTCTTCGTGATGGCCCGGTTCGTCAATA
>CAXBOF010000173.1:0-5324 GCA_963977205.1 uncultured Phycisphaera sp.
AGCTGCGGATCTGCTGTTCGAGCTGGATGATGCTCTGGCGGACGCGCAGCTTCTCTTCGAGCCGATCCAGCGGCAGATTGAGCATGATCCCTGCCGAGTACGTCAGTTCGTCCGGGTCGTAATCCAGCCCGCCCTCATCTACATCCGGATCGGTCGGCAGGCCCACCCGCGCGTTGACATCCAGATCGGGCAGGACATCGTTGCGCGCGTTGGAGACGCCTCGGCGAGAGTCGAGCACGCGGTCGCGCGAGTTCTGCAGATCCAAGCGATAGTCAAGCCCCCGGCGCATCGCCTCGTCGAGGGTGATATCCGGATCGGGCAGCATCAGCTCCATCGGTGTGATGCTGATGGGCTGATCAACCGGCAAGCCGATGCGGATCTTGAACTGGTCCTCGGACAGCCGGTATCGGTCACGCAGCCCCGCAAGATCCGCGCGAGCCTGGAGCAGGTCGCTCTCGGCGATCGAGATCTCAAAGCCACGCACCTGGCCCGCGTCTGCCTTGGCCTGCGTCTCGTTCTGGAGAATCTCGAGCGACTCGATCCGGCGCTCCTGGTTCTGGATCGAGGCGAGCTGCTGGAGCAGGCGGATGTAGTCGCTGGCGATCGATACGAAGAGTTGCCTACGGAACCGCTCGAAGTTCCGGGCCGCGTACACCACGTTCCGCTCGGCCTGAATCAGCGCTTCACTGGCAACCGTGCCCGCGCCGCGCAGGAGCGGGAAGTTGCCCGAGAGCACGATCTCGCTGGATTGCGTGTACCGGTCCGTGGCGCCGTTGCGGAGGTCTTCGGTTGCGTTGAGCACCCAGCTTGCTGCCACCTGGCCGCCACGCTCGAATTGTTTGGTCACGCCCAGCTCGTTGAGGATCGAGAGCACGGAAGTAAATCGGCCGTCGTCGCCCTCGCCGGCGACACTGACAGAGGTCGTGTTGAACAGCCTCGGGTCGAAGCGGTGGCGCTGGATCAGGAGCGTGATCGCCGAGAGAACGTAATCCTCCTGGGCGGACAGAAACTCCCGGCTCTGGCTCTGGCTGATCCGGAGGGCCTCACTTAGCGGCAGGACAGTCGCCTCGGAATCCGTCGATGTCAGGTAATTGTCAAGGCGTGCCTGGGCATCGCGGGCCTCATCGGCCGGGATATATTCGAGTTTTTCTGGTGCGGGGTTATCCGTCTCTATTTCCTTGTCGTTCTGACCACGCTTGTCGGTCTCGACCTCTCCAGAACCCCGGATCTCGGTGGGTGTCACAAAGTCGCCAAGCTCGTTCGAGCGTTGTGCGAGCACCTTGTCGACCTTTCGATCGATGCCATCCATCCCGACCATGCACCCCGATGGGATGGCGAGAATCAGGGGAACTATCCAAACACATACTTGGTTCTTTCCCAAACAAACGCTCCGAAAGAGTTCGAATCCGAGGCCCAGCGGCTGGGGTATCTAATTCCTTGACACCGAAAATGTTGCGGTTTCCAAGGTGCCCTCCTATCCTTCTTTCCGCTTTGCCGTCTTCAAATAAGAACCGAACAAAATCGGCCGCCTGAAGACCCGGCCTCTCACTTCTTCACACAGACCCCTCTGCATTTGGAGCCCGCTTCATGGCGACGGTGACCCACGACGGTCAGAGCTTCATGATCGATAGCCGACGCATCTGGCTCGTAGCCGGTCAGATGGACTATGGCAGGATACCCGCGGATGCTTGGGCAGACCGGATCCACGCGGCCAAGCTCGCCGGCTTCAACGCCATCGCCACGAGCATCCCGTGGGCCCTCCACGAGCCGCGCCCGGGTCAGTTCGACTTCAAGGGCCAGCGCGACCTGCGTCAGTTCGTTCAGTACATCCATGCCGCGGGCATGTACTGCATCCTCCGCCCGGGGCCCTACATCGGCGCGGGCTGGGACATGGGCGGCATCCCGGACTGGGCCGCTCGAAAGACCGACATCAAACTCCGGGCCGCGTCGGCGCCCTTCCTCGAAGCCGCCAGCAGGTACATCACCGCTGTCGCCGAGCAGGTCCGCGATCTGCAGGTCACAAGCCCCGGCGAGGGCGGCCCGATCGTGCTGCTCCAGAACGAGTCGCACTGGACCTGCGGCGACGACGCAGCGGCCACCGCGTATCTGGGCGAGCTCGCCCGCTACTACCGCGAAGCCGGCTTCACGATTCCTTCCATCAATGCCAACAACCTCTGGCAGAGTGTCGAGGGTGAGATCGAGGGCTGGGTCGGATCCGAAGACATGCTGGCCACCCTGCGCCAGCTCACCAGTGTCGCGCCGGATCAGCCCCGCGTGGTCGTGGACATGCCCATCGATCAGCCCTCGTTCGTCGGCGGTCCTGCCGAGGCGGCGGTGGCGCCGTACTCGATGCAGCGCCGCATCGTCGAAGTGCTCGCCGGTGGCGGGCAGTTTGTGCTCAACCCGATCGCTGGCGGACAAACACCAGGCTTCTGGCCCGGCCGCGATGGCACCGACGCGGCTCGCTACTACGAGAACGCGCACGGCCGCCACGCGCCCATCGATGACGCCGGCACACCCACCGAGAGCTACCACATCTTCCGCCGCGTCACCACGATGGCGTCCAGCTTCTCGCGCGTCTTTGCCAACCTCAACCACAACTACAAGCCCATTCTCCTCGACCAGCGCCTCTCGCACACCGCTTCCGATGGCGTCGCCATTGTCGACCTCGTCGGCACGCAGGGCTCCGTCGCGTTCCTGCTCGCTCGCGAGCCCTATGCCACCGGCAAGAGCTCACGCTCGCAGAACGTCGACATCCTGCTGGGTGACGGCTCGGCGCTCTCGGTCCCTATGGGCAAGCAGGCCGCCGCGTGGGTCCTCTTCGATGTCCTCCTCGACGGCCGCGGCACGATGGATTACTGCACGCTGAGCGTCATGTCCCTCGTGGGCAAGACCCTCGTCTGTTTCGGCCCCGCGGGCGCCGAGGGCGTGGTGTCGATCAACGGCTCGCCGCTGACCATCGCTGTGCCAAAGGGCAAGTCGGTCGCCACCGAGCATCACGAGGGTTTCACGCTCGTCATCGGCAACGAGGACTCGATCGACACCGTCTTCCCGACCGAGCACGGCGTGTTTATCGGCGTCAACTCCGTCAACGCAGCGGGCGAGCCCGTGGCGCTGGCCGGTGCCAAGAGCTGCACGCACATCGACCTGGATGGCAAGGACCGCAAATACGTCATCAAGGACAAATCCGCCCCGCGCACCGGCTCGGCGAGCGTCTCGCTCAACGACTGGCAGGCCATGTCCGCCGAGGAGCACGTCGCAGGCACCAGCGCCCGCTACGCGCCGATCACGGGCCCAGCAGACCTTGCCGACCTCGGCTCGCCCTTCGGCTACGGCTGGTACCGCATCAGCATCAAAGCAGGCGACGGCAAGAAGCACAAGGTCCTCGCGCCAAGCTCACGCGATCGCCTCCGCTTCTTCCTCGACGGTGAAGACTTCGCCACGATGGGCTTCGGCCCCGGCGCTGACCACGAGCCGATGGCGCTCACGCTAACCAAGAGTGACCACAATCTCGTTGTGCTCGCCGAGAACATGGGCCGACCCGATTCGGGCCTCACACTGGCCGAGCCCAAGGGCCTCGTTGACGAGCTCTTCATCATCAAGCCCTTCAAGGCCGGCCGCCACTCGATCGTTCAGGCCGACCCGATCCAGCCACTGGCGTCCATCTCGCCGCTGTGGCACATGCGTGTCGGCGACACGACGTACCCCGATCGCATCGAGTGGTCGTTCATCCACCGCAAGAAATCGCCCATCATCATCACGATCGACCCGCTGCCCACGCGCATCCTGGTCATCCTCAACGACAAACCCATCCGCTTCCTCGATGAGTCCGGCCCGTCGCGATTCATGCTCGATCAGTCCGAGCTCAACCGCGGCAACAACACGCTGCAGATCGCGATCCTCAGCGACGAGCCCGACCCCGCCGCCACACTGGCGACGCTCGCATCAACGACCAACTTCACCGAGGGCGCCGACAGCGTGACCACAAAGGCCGACTGGGCCTTCGCCAAGTGGGAGCCGCCGGCCAAGGTCGATTACGACGACGTCGCCAAGACCAAGCTCGGCTCATTCAAAGGCCCGACCTGGTACCGCACCGAGTTCACCATCGACCCCGAGGGGACACCCCTGCGTCTGGATATGTCGGGGCTGAGCAAGGGCGTGGTCTACCTCAACGATCAGCACCTGGGGCGCTACTTCCTCGAGACGGGCACCCGCAAGCAGGTCGGCCCGAGCACCACCATGCTGCTGCCCGAGTCCGTCATCAAGGCTGGCAAGAAAAACGTGCTCACCATCTTCGACGAGCACGGCAACACGCCCGCCAAGACGAAACTCGTCTTCGACAAAAACAGCCTCCCCATCCGGCGGTAAACCATGACCGATCGCACACCGAGCGCCCAGGCCGACGCCCTCTGGCAGTCGGCGTGCGCCTTCGCCGCTCGCGCGCACCAGGGCCAGACCCGCAAGGACGGCCTGACGCCCTACTTCAGCCACCCCGTCCGTGTCGCGCTCACACTGCGCCAGACGTTCGGCTGCGATGACCCTATCGCGCTGGCGGCCGCGATCCTCCACGACACCATCGAGGACACGCCCGCCGACTACGACGACATCGCCGACGGCTTTGGCCCCGAGATCGCAGAAATCGTGGCCGCCCTGACCAAGAACATGATCCTGCCCGAGTCCGAGCGCGAGCCCGAGTACGACGCGCGCCTGGCCAAAGCCGACTGGCGAGCGAGGCTCATCAAGCTGGCCGACGTCTACGACAACCTCAGCGACATGCACACGAGCAAGGCAACGGATGCATCTCAGGCCGCCACGCGCCATCTTGCGCGCTGCAAGCGGGCCATCGCGCTCGCCCAGCCAGATCGGGCCCAGCACGCCGAGGTGGACCGGGCGATCAGTTGTGTCGAGACGATGCTCTCGAGCAATCAGGGATCCTGAATGCCAAGGTCCGAAAGCTCCTGACGCAGCCGCTCGGCGCGGCGGTTCAATTCATCCGAGATCAACTCGAATTCGGCGAGCTGCTGCTCTGCCTGCTGGATCGTTCCAAGCCGGGTCGCGTTCTGCTTATACAGCTGGATCTGCGCCTTCTGGCGCCGGATCCGTTCCTGCACGGAGAGAATGTCGAGTTCGGTCTTGTTGAGTTCCTGACGCAACAACGGCGGGAAGTCGCTGGCGCGCCCGCGGGCCGAGGGTGACAGCGGGCGTTCAAGCCGTACTCCCGCCATCGAGCCGGGCCTCGGTCTCGCTTCGCCCCCGATGACGACAGCCGAACGGATCGGCTCACCGGTATTCCGGCGTGGGCTCTGCCCGGACCAGCCGCGCAT
>CAXBOF010000174.1:0-5306 GCA_963977205.1 uncultured Phycisphaera sp.
CAGCGCGAACATGTCCTCGAACGGGACGCGACCAAAGCGGCGCATGAGTGTCCAGAACGACAGTGCTACAACGAATGCGTTTGCAAGGGGCAGGATGATCGCCAGAGCGATCAGCCACCACGCGGCATTCCGAGCCGAGTCGATCGCGGTGTGGAGTTCATCCGGGTTGCGCGTGAGCGCGAACACCGCGGCCGCGATGAGCAGGACGCCGACCAAGAATCCCACAAGCCGGCGCACGGCCCGGGATCGTCCCGCCTGTGTGGTCATCACTTGGTCTCGATCGCGTCCGGGTGCTCGGGTGCTTTGGGCAGGTGCGAGCCAGGCGAGCCCATCAGGGCGAATGACTTGGGCGCTTCGCTCTCGAGTCGGGTTCTGAGGAATCGCGCGACGTTGGCAAGGACCGGATCATCGGAAGCCTCGGCCCGCGCCAGTGCCGGGTTGCCGGCGTCCTTGACGCGGGTCACGAGCGCTGCGGTGAGCAATGTGGGATCGGTCTCGGCCAGCAGCCGCTGATCGAGCTGCTCCATGCCGGGGGCGAGGATGCTGTGGGGCGCCAAAGCGATGACCGCGAGCTTGGCCTGGCGCGAGAGCGTCGGGTACCGCGCCGCGAGCACTCCAGCGATGCGGCCGACCTGTTCCTGCGTGGCTTTGACCCCGGTGTGATCGGGATCAGACAGAGCCGCTCTGATTGTCGGGAGCAGACCGATGAGCCTTGTGTCCTCGTAGAGCTCGAGCTGGCGGATGAGATCCGCGATCGGGGCGCGCACCTGCTCGTCCGGGCGGCGCGTCAGCTGTCCGGTTTCGGTGCTCAGGCACATGGGGCCGGGGATGTAAATCTGTTGTTGCCCGATGACGAACCCCTGGATCAGACTCCAGCGGTTGCGAACGCGGTGGGCCGACTTGAGTTCTGCGATCCAGCCGGTCAGTCCCGGGTCGGGCCAGATGCGCAGCGTCATGCTCTCACCGGGGGTCAGGCGGATCCGCTGCTGGATGTCGGCGACTTCGGGCTGAAGAGCCGAGTCGAGCGGGTACGAAGCGATGTCCATCGAGGGCGAGATCATCAGCCGCGAGTTGATCGGGCGATCGCTGCCGACCGCCAGCGCGATCGGTGCGGTGTTGCGGATGTTCAGTTCGATGACCGGCTGCTCGTAGGGATCGAGCATGGCCCGGGTCAGCTTGGCGGTCATCGCCATGAAACGGTTCGGGTCCGCGGCGATCTGGTCGAACCATCGGGGCACATCTTCCGAGACACGGCGCATCGCGGCTGTGTGTTCCGAGTAGACCAGCTCTTGACCCGTGAGCGATTTGTATTTTGAGCGCGCGTAAGCCCCGACGGGTGACACCGGGGAGAAGGTCGCGGCCTTGCGGAAGGCCTCGGCGGCCTCTTCGTTCCGGCCGGCAACCTCGAGCGAGAGACCAAGACCCACCGAGCCGAGAGTCGAGATCTGGGCCAACGGTTCAAACTTTGCGATCGCTTCCTCGACCCGGCCCTGACGCAGCATCACAAACGAGTTCAGCACATCGACCTGCGCCTGAGCCGCCTGCTCCAGCAGCGGACGCATCTGCTCGAAGTCCCTGGCGGCGGCCTGAGACTCCTTGCCCGCGATGAGCCTGGCAACAACAAGCTCTGTCGAGATCGAGGTCGCCCTCGAGATGAGAGAATTCATCAGCTGCGGGTCTTCTTGGGCCGAGGGCGAGTTCATGCGCTCGCGGAGCGCTTCGAGTTCGGGACGCACACTGGCGGCCAGATCTTGCAGCGATCGCTCGACAACCACTTCGTCCTTGGCTGCCAGGGCCGCAAGGGCGCGGATGCGTTCTGAGTAGATCGGCAAACGGATATCTTCGGGCTTGGTGACGCCTTCGAGCGGCTGGCCGAGATTCTCGAGCTGCTCGATCTGAAGGCGGGCTGCTTCACGCTGAACGAAAAGCTGACGCTCGAAAATGGAGACGAGCCGCTCGGGGCCCATGGTCTGCCAGATGAGGACCGAGCCCTCGGTCTCGATGCCCGCGTCCTGGGTCACGCCATCGGCGGCGATCAGGCGGCGGGCGTTGTTGTGGAAGCGCTGGGACTGATCGAACACGCCGTGATTGGCAAGCGCCGAGGCGACGGCAAAGTGGAGGTTCGGATCGATCGGGTCCGCGCGGAGCAGGTTGAGTGCAAGCTCGAGGTTGGCGACCGGGTCGCTGCGCCGTTCCTGGTAAAAAGCAGCGGCAAGGGCCGCTGCTTCCTTGTTCGACGAGTCCAGCGAGGTCGCCAGCGAGAGCAGACGCACGAACTCTTTCTCGTTGCCCAGTTCGCGCTGCAAAAGGGCCGCGTCGAGCGCGAGCCTGCTGCGCACGGCCGGGTCCTTGATCGCCTTCTGACCCTCGGGCCCAAGATAGATGTCGTACACCGCCAGGCGTTCTTCGGCTGTCTGTTTCTGGCTGGCGTTCCACGACAGCAGGCGGAGTTGGGCGACGGTGTCTGCGGGGTCCAGTCGCACGAGCTCACGGGTCAACTGCATCACTTGCTGTTCGTGGCCGGCGGCCCGTTCCGCCTCGATCTGCCGCCGCACGAGATTGGCATCATCGGGGGTCAGCTCGCGTGCAATCCCGAGCAAGGCCGAGGCGATGGCGTAGTCGTCAGTGCCGGGCTGATCCTGGGCGCGCAGGTCGATCAGCCCAATCCGGACGAGCGCGCGTGACACCAACTCGCTGGCGGCCTTCTGCTCATCGGCCGCCCGGTCACTGGCCACCTGAGCTGCGGCTGCCGATGGCTGGGCCAGTGCGTACGCGATCGCCACGAAGAGAACCAACTGAACACCCAGACCACGGACTGTCGTCATATCACAAGCCCCATCAGAGCCACCACACCTACCGCAACGATCGCCAGCAGCCCGAGGCACGCGATGACGATCTCGGTCAGCCAGATCCCCGGCATCCGCCCAGCGCCCGGGCAGAGCCGATCGGCGACCATGAACATGAATACGAACTGACCCCCGCCGATGCTCGCCAGGCCGAGCAGAATCCACGTTGATCGGGGCAAACCGACGGAGTGATCGAGCCAGCCGACGGGGGACTGCGCGATCAGCGCGAGTCCGAAAACAACCATCGCGATCGCCCACGCGGTCGCGATCGTTGAGAGCAGGGTCATGCTGGCGCGTCTGATCAGTGGCAGCCCAGATCCTCCGGGGGGAGCCCCGGGATCGGGGCACCTGTCAGCCTATCACACCGGGCTGGCTTCGTCCGGTGGCAGGCTGCCTTTGGGCATCACTTGGGCACCGGTTTAGCCCAGAGCCATGGACATCAGGAACTCCGCGTTACTCTTGGTCTTGACGAGTCGGCCCTTGAAGAACTCCATCGATTCGACCACGTTCATGTCCGCCAGGATCTTGCGGAGCTTGTAGGCCAGCTCGAGCTCCTTGGGATCCATGAGCAGCTCCTCGCGGCGGGTGCCCGAGGCGGAGACATCGATGGCGGGGTAGACGCGTTTCTCGACGAGGCGGCGATCGAGGTGGAGTTCGGAGTTGCCCGTGCCCTTGAACTCCTCGAAAATGACCTCGTCAATCCGGCTGCCGGTATCGACGAGGGCGGTGCCGATGATGGTGAGTGAGCCGCCGTTCTCGATGGCGCGGGCGGCGCCGAAGAACTTCTTTGGCCGCTGCAGCGCGTTGGCGTCGAGGCCACCGGTCATGATCTTGCCCGAGTGCGGGATATCCGAGTTGTACGCCCGGGCCAGACGCGTGATCGAGTCGAGGAAGATGACGACATCGTCGCCGAACTCGACCATCCGCTTGGCCTTCTCGATCACGACCTCGGCGACCTGCACGTGGCGTGAGCTCTGCTCATCAAAGGTGCTGGCGACGACCTCAACGGTATCGGACGAATGCCGCTTGAAGTCCGTGACTTCCTCGGGCCGCTCGTCGACGAGCAGCACGATGATCTTGGCGTCAGGGTAATTCTTGGTGATGCCCGCGGCCATCATCTGGAGCAGGACCGTTTTGCCCGTGCGGGGCGGCGCGACGATCAGTGCTCGCTGGCCCTTGCCCAGAGGCGACACGAGATCAACCACGCGGGTCTCGACGCGCTCGGGCGTTGTTTCGAGGATGTAGCGTTCCTCGGGGTGCAGCGGGACGAGATCCTCGAAGTTGGGCAGATCCTTGACGTCGCGCGGGTCGCGGTCGTTGATCTTGTCCACGCGGAGCAGCGCGAAGTAGCGCTCGTTTTCCTTGGGCGGGCGAACAGCCCCGCTGATGACCATGCCCCGGCGAAGGCCGAATCGGCGGACCTGGCTGGGCGAAACGTAGATGTCATCGGGGCCGGGCAGGTAGCTCTGCTCGGGTGAACGCAGGAAACCGAAGCCGTCCTGCATGATCTCGATCGTGCCCTCGCCGATCATCAGGCCCTGCTTGGCAGCGCGGGCTTTGAGGATTTTGAAGATCAGATCCTGCTTGGGCAGGTTGTGGAACTCGCTGAGGCCTTCCCTGTCGGCGACCGGAGCGAGCTGTTCGACCGTCATCTTCTGGAGCACGCCGATGGTGATCGTGTCATCGATCTCGGTGCCCTTGGCTTTGATAGCGGCTTCGAGCTCGCGGGCCTCGCGCTCGAGTTCTTCATCGCTGGGCAGGATGTGACTCGGGTAGGCCGAGTTGCTGTGGCGCGGGCCGGTGTTGACCTGCGGCGTCATGTTGGCGCCGCGGCGTTTCTTCTTGCGGCGGCGTTTGTTGTTGCCATCGCCGCCGGGGCCGCCTTGGTTTCCCTGGCCGCCCTGATTGCCCTGACCGCCTTGGCGCTGGTCGCCGTTGCCGCCACCACCACCATTGCCTCCGCCGTTGCCGCCATCGTTGCTGCCCGAATCACCCGCGGGCTTGGTGTCGCGCGTGGGCTTGCTCTCGGGCTTGCTCTCAGTTTTGGTAGTCGGCTTGGATTCGCTCTTGGCCTCGGCGGGCTTCGAGTCGGACTTGGCCTTCGACGCGGCTGCGGATTTCTCGGCAGGCTTGGCTTCGGTCGAACCCGCTGCCTTTTTGCGCGTGCGGGTGGTCTTCTTCGGCTCGTCGACGGCATCCCTGGTCTTGGCCATGAAAGCAATTCCTTGGTCGGTGTCTTCGTCCCGCGCAACTGGCGGACACGATGAGAACTCGGTCTGTCTGTGTATGTGAAAGGGTGTGGTCTGCTTCCGCCGGCAATCCCAGCCGGGGAACGCTCCGTGTGGTTTGAACCGGGTCTGTCTGATTTCAGCACGCGCTGTCTGGCAGACCGGGATATCGAATGGGCGAAATGCGGCCGGGAGTCGGGAACCTATGAGGCCCCGGTTGAACCGGCGATGA
>CAXBOF010000175.1:0-5300 GCA_963977205.1 uncultured Phycisphaera sp.
GACGGCCAGGAGTTTGCCCCCGGATCTGAGCACGCCGGCGAGCTCTTTGGAGACGGTGCCCAAACGCTCAAGGTTCGAGCGGTCGGCGATGAACTCGGCGAGGGCCTCGTGGGCCTCGATGATGGACTTGGCGAGCATGCCCAAAGCGTATCGGGTTTAGTGGACCGCCATCGCTGCCTGGGCGGGCTGATTGCTCGTGCCCGTTCTGGCTCGCTCGTGGGCCCGGTCGATCGCTTCGGTGAACATGGGGTCTGAGAGGTAGTTCTCGCCCCGATCGCAGACGAGCACGAGGGCCGTCTTAGGCGTGGTCTGCTGCTTGCACCAATCGAGGGCCGCCTTGAGGGTGTAGCCCGTGCAGGGGCCGCCGAGAATCCCCGTGGCGGCCACGAGATCGGCGCAGCAATCGACCGCATCCGTCCTGTTGATGACCGCGGCGTCATCTACCATGGACAGGTCGAGGTTCTTGGGAACAAACCGTTCCCCGAGACCGTCGGGAGCCTTCATCTGGTCCGCGCAGGGCTGCTCGCCCCGGACGATGGCCGCCAAAACAGAGCCTTCAGGGTCGACCATGGTGATGCCCATGTCGGGGTTGCGATCGGGGTGGCGCAGGGCCGAGCCCAGGCCACAGAGGGCCCCGCCGGTGCCCGCGCCGACGAAAAGGCGGTCGATCGTGCCGCCGAGGTCGGCCAACTGTTCCCAGATCTCGACGCCCGTGTACTTTGGCTGGGGCGGAGAACTGATCGAGTGTGATGTAGTTCTCCGGGTCGCTCTGGGCGAGCTCGATGGCGGCATCGCGGCGGATGTTCGTGAATGGGCGGTCCGGGTCGGCGGTGAAGAACCGCATCTCGACGCCCAGAGCCCTGTGGAGCCGCTTCTTTTCCTCGCTCATCGAGGCGGGGACGTAGGCCAGGACCTTGTAGCCCTTGTCGCGGCAGATCGAGCCGAGGGCGATCGTGGCGTTGCCCGAGCTGGCCTCGACAATGGTCATGCCGGGACGCAGGCGACCTTCGCGTTCGGCGTCGGCGATGAGTTCTGGGGCGACGCGGTCCTTGACCGAGCCGGTCGGGTTCATGTTCTCGAGTTTGCCCAGCACGCGGCAGCAGCCGGCGTCGAGCCCGGAGAGCTCGACAAGCGGGGTCCAGCGTGATCGGGACAGGTCGGGTTGAGCAAAGGCGCGGGCCTGTGGCCGAATACGGACCGAGGCGGGGGTGACAACGTCCTCCATGACGTAATTCTCCTTGGGCTGGGTTGTGGGGTGAGTCTAGCGGGAAGGGTCCCCGGGTGTATCCGGTCGGCTACAAATGCACTCAAAACACTGGGAATCCCGGGGCGAAGCGGCAGAGCCTGTCGTTTCTTGCGCGTGGATCGGGTGTACGGGGGAAGTACGCTTGGTCCATGGCAAAGCGATCACTCAAAGCCTGCCTCATCCTGCACAGCCGAAAGATGCCCGCAGCGACCGAGGACATCAAGTGGGGCGACCACCTCGTCTTCAGCGTGGCGACCAAGATGTTCGTTCTCTTCGATGTCGACGACGCCAGCAGGGCGGTCCGGTTCAAGTGCGATGAAGAGGACTTTGATCGTCTTTGTGAGCGTGAAGGCGTTGCGCCGTCCGCGTATGTCGGGCGCTATGGCTGGGTCGAATTCGAAGATGTCGACGAGCACGATCTGAACGAGCTCAAGCGGTTCATCACCAAGAGTCATCGAATTGTCGTGAGCAAACTTTCGATGCGAAAGCAGCGCGAAGTGTTTGGAGGGTAACGAGCGAAACGGCTCATTTGTACTTGATGAGTTCGCCTGTCACGGTGTCGTCTTTGTCGCCGGTCGATTTGGCGATGTCCTCTGCATCAGGCAGGTCCTTGATGACCAGCGCGTCGGCACCTCTGGCTTTGGCCTGTTCGATCAATTCCATCCGAAGGATGCCCGGGTTCTTGTACGGCGCAACACGCACACGAACCCTGCCCATGACTTCATACGACCTGCCGATATCAGATCGGCTCTCCACGACGAGCACTCGCTGCGTGGACGGGTACGACTTGCCGAGATCATCAGTGGCGCATCCTTGAAGCATGAAAGCCAGAAAGACAATGAGCGTCGGTATCCGTGTTGGCATCGCGAGGATCTCCCGAGGAGTCAGGGTGAACAAGGTGTTCACTCTACCACATCGGTTTACTCCTGGTGCGTTCTGGTCTTGGCCATCCGTCGCCCCGCGTCGTACATCAGCATGAAGACGAGATTGAGCGCCAAAAGCGCGACAAGCACGCTCGCAAGAATCGCGGCGTTGATTGAGGCCCGCTCGTTGTAGAGCGTCCAGACGAACTGGATCATGCAGAGCCCCGAGACGATGAGCAGTGTGACCCTGCGTGGGATGAGTTTGCAGGCGACTACGCCGAAGGGAGCGCCGAGTGCGACGATCGGGGCTGCCACGATCCAGTTGGCGAGCAGGCCCGGCGAGAGCGAGTATCGGCTGGGCATGAGGTGGGCAAGCGTGGACTGAGTCGCGATGCCGATAAACGAGGCGTATGCCATCAGGACGACGGAAGTTGGGATTGCGATCTTGAGGTCGGCCCGGCACATGAGCACCAGCACGATGTAGATGAGCATGTCGACGCCCACGCCGGTTGTGGAGGCGATCAGGGCGCCGGCGAAGAGGCCGATAGAGAGGCCGCTGATGGCATCGAATCGTTCGGTCATGCTCGTAAGCCCGGACATGCGGGCGATCTCGCCGACCTTGACGAAATGCAGCATGCCAAAGGAAGCCCAGAGCGTCGCAAAGGTGAGCTTGACGTAGAGCCCGGGGACATGCGGGGCGATGAACGCGAGACCGAGCGGTACGCCGAACGTCGCGCCCGCGATTGCCCACCGGAGCATGCGCCACTCCAGCGGCATCCTCATGCAGAAGATCAGGATGCTTGCCGAGACCATCCCGATGGACTGAATCGCCATCGAGAAATCGCGACCCATGGATGCGGGCTCGTTGAAAAGAAGCACAAGGACCGGGAAGCCGACGGTGCCCCCGCCCATAGGTGTGGAGCCGGCAAAGTAGGAGCCCAGAGCCATGGCGACACCGATGCCCCAGTTTTCGCTAAAGGCGGCGGAGTGCTGACCGAACAGAACGATCCCAAGCCAGACGGTGTAGAAGACGCCCAGCCAGAGCATGAAATAACGCACGCGGGTGGGCATGCGGTTGTCGGCTTCGAGTTGTACGGCTACGGCCTCCACGAGCGGTTAAGTATACAAGCAAAACCCAGAAAAGCGGGGGAAGCAAATTGCCAAAGACGGTCTATCGATTATGAGCTCGTCCGGGAGTCAGCCCACACTGCACGCGAAAGGATCCCGATGCGAGCCGAACTTCTTATGACGACTTGTCTTAGCCTGGCCATAACTGGCATTTCTTTTGCACAGACTTTCGAGGTCATCAGGCTGAGCGATGATCAGGATCAGATTACTGGGGCTTTGGATGTTTCAGGAGATGGACAGACTGCGGTTGGCTGGGTTGGCCCGGACTACTGGGTGCACGGGATGAGATGGGTCCACAGCCTCGGAATGGGACCTCTCGATCCAACCCAGAAGGTGAGCGGTGCGAATCATCCTATTTATGCAGCAAGTCATGATGCTTCTGTCGTTGTGGGCGCCGCGTTAGCCAACGACGTCGGAACAAGACCGTTTATCCATTCACAGACTGCTGGTTTGACCGTTCTTGGTGACCTTAACGGCGGTCAACAGAGCGGTATAGCGGAAGATGTGAGTCCCGATGGAGATATTGTCGTTGGTTGGAGCATCGGTCCTAACGGACGCGAGGCGTTCCGGTGGACTGCACAGGACGGCATGGTCGGTCTTGGAGCAATCCCGGGCGGTTTCTTCGGTGATGTATCAAGTGAAGCGAGCGCGATTAGTGCCGATGGAAGCACGATTGTTGGCGCCAGCAGTTCTGAAGAGTTCATTTCAGAACCCTGTCGGTGGAACGAAGAAGGAACTCTCGAACGACTTGGCGTATTGCCCGGTGCTTCTCTGGCGGGCGGAAGGGCTTGGGGCGTGAACGCCGATGGCACAGTTGTTGTTGGAAACTCATCAAGTTCCAGCGGCACCCATGCATTCCGCTGGACAGCACTCAGAGGAATGGAAGATCTCGGTGTGTTGCCGGGGGGAATCCGGATTGCAACCGCATTTGCAACGAACACTGACGGGTCGATCGTTGTAGGCAAAAGCGGGAGTTCACGCGTGTATTCAATCGCAAATGGAGAGGCATTTCTGTGGACTCGGCGAGACGGGATGAGATCTCTTATGCAGATACTCGAGCAGGATTATCAGATGGATCTACAGGGGTTCCATCTCGAATCGGCCAAAGCCATCAGTGCCGACGGCAGTGTCATTGTCGGAACCGGTGTGAATGAGAACGGGACATGCCAAGGGTGGGTAGTGACTCTTCCCAAAGCGTTCAGACCCCTGACGACTGCACGTGCGAAGGGTCGATAAGCCACTGACTTGCTTTCAACGGCGCTGAGCTTGGCATGCCGAGGCTTAGAATGCTTGGATGAAATCAGTGCAGGGCATTCCAGAGGTCGGATCCGGTTCTCTTTCTCGTTGGGTTGAGATGCTCGCCATCTTCTTCGTCCTGCCCGGTCTTGTGGCGCTGGTCACGGACCCCAAAGAGCGTGTCCGCCCATTCACCCAACAACTTGGTTTGGAGAACCTGTATGATCTCGCCCAAGGCGGGGTCCGGTTTCTCATTCCGATGTTGATCGCCATCGGGCTTGTCGCAGCGGCTTTCCTTGTGCTTGACAAATCCTTCGACAATCGGCGGCTCTGGGGCTGGCGGGAGACGAAGCCTGATCTGCGTCGGCTCCTGTTGCTCTTTGTTGGGCTCGGACTGGGGCTCTTCGGACTCGGGATATTGCTTGTCATTTACAGATGTCTTTCGGTTCGCAGGCCGTGATGGGACCGTGACCACCGCGTTTCTGCGCTTGCCCCGCGAAGCCCCGGTTGTGCTGCTCCTGATCGCGATCGGTTATCCGTGGCTGAGCGCTTATCCGCAGGAGATCACGCACCGGGCATTCTTCTTCCATCGCTACCGTGCGCTGATGCCGACGACATGGCTGATCGCGGTTAACGCGATCGCGTTCATGTGGCTCCATGCGCCTTTCTGGAGCCCCGAGGCCTTTGCGCTCACGCTGCCCGGAGGCGTGCTCTTTGCAATCACGTATCAGCGCACCAAGAGCACGCTCGCAGCGACAATCGAGCACGCGCTCTACGGCTGGTGGGCTTTCTTTACGGGCTTCGGCTGGTTTGTTTTCACCGGCTCG
>CAXBOF010000176.1:0-5293 GCA_963977205.1 uncultured Phycisphaera sp.
TCGCCGGTATGACCACGCTGATCGAGGGCGAGCAGTAGCTCCCGACAACGCAAGCAGATACTCCGAGCACGCGGAATCACTCCAAACCTACCCGTTCGCAGTTGACACCGTGGCTCTGGCGGAGTCTTGCCAGCTCGCGCTCTTCGAGTGACCGGACGGCCTTGTCCCACCGGTCCCGTGACCATCCCTTGCCGATCCTTGCGAAGTAGAATGGGTCATCCAGATTTGCTCTTTGCGCTGCGCGTATGCATGCCGATGCCAGCCGCTCATCGTCGGTGAACTCCGGCTCGGGTACAAGCTCGGGATGGGCGCCCTCCCCCTGCCCCCCCCACCGCTGCTGGGGTTTGACGCTCGGCCCGTTCATGAGTTCCCGGAGCCGTCGCGAGGCTTGGTCCTCGTCGGACTGCGTGATGAACTCGGTCTTGTTGTTGTTGACGAGCCAGAAGAACAGCGCCCCGGCCTTCTTGCCCTTTGACCTTGCCCGCTCGGCAAAGCAGACAAAATCGAGCAGCCCCGCCTGGCTGGAGCTTGAGAGCCCGAGCCCGACGGCCTGGGTGTGCAGCTCTAGCAGCCGGTGGATGTCATTGAGATCATCGAAGACCACGTTGCGGATGTTGGGGCTACTTGGGGACTTTGGCCTTGGCCGGTGGCCAGCTTTCTTCATTTCCAAAGTCGAGTCGATCAAGACACCAGACGGTCCTGCCCGCCCCAACTTGGGTGGGCGGACGGAGGTTCTGTTGTTAAATTGATTCCCCTCTTGGGGAAGAGATCTGTTTAAAGGGCTGGCAGATTCACCCCTGAATACGACTGAAAGGCTGGCAGATTCGACTTGCGCGGCGACGCTTGCCTCCCCTGCCCCGATCTCGGCATCCGCAGCTGACCAGTCGGTGTTGACCTGATCGTGCGCGCCGTAGCGGTTCAGGAGGAACTGCGAGGTTTCTTGCGGCACGAGCCACCCGAGGTCTATGAGCCGCGCCCGGCCCTCGGTGACGCTGCGGAGCGAGACCCCGAACACATCCGCGATCCACTCGCGCTTGGTGCGCCCGTCCGTGCGGAACGCGCCCTGCGCTTTGTGCCAGAAGAGCGAGCGGATGAGCGTGGCCAGCACGACCGCCGTCATCCCGCGTGTGAAGCCTGCCGCCATCGCGCGGATGACGCGCCTCGGCACGGGCACGGTGCGTCTCTGGTGCGGGACCTTCTCAAGCATGTCGTGGAAACCCGAGACATCGTCGAGCGCGATCTCGTCGATCGCTTCGGCAAAGCCGATCGCGTGGCCCGCGATCGAGACCAGCCCGATTCTGGCCAGACGCCGGATGTCGGCGCTGAGCGCCGCGTCGGCCGAGTCCGATCCCCTGCCCCCGACGAGCGCCTTGAGCTCGCCTGTCGAGTACGAGGGCTTCGTACGACCACCGGGCTTGGTGTAGCGCCTGCGCTCGGCCATCTCGTGGGCGGCCATGTAGACGCGGAGCTGCCTGAACGAGATGTGGCCCTCCTGGTAGCACCACCAGGCCATCACGAGCTGGCGGACCGGGATCGCCCGGTACCTGCCCGCGATGCGGTCCGTCCAGACGCCCTGGGGCTTTGGAGATTCGTTGGGCGTGTTGAGCGTGTTGGTGTGCGTGGTCATCGCGGTGTCCTTCCCGCGCACGGACACATCGGCCGGGCCTGCTTCGCGGTTGACGAGCCCGACCGTTCGCGATATCTTCAGATATCAACGTGTGAAGTGCGTTTCGGTCGGGCCGCAAGGCTTCGCCGGCGGCGGGGCCATTCCGGGGCGCGGAGTGGCCTCCTTGGCTTCTGGGCCATGCGCTCTGCATGGAGTGGCCCCCCGCTCTCGCCGCGGACGCGACTCGGGGACGCGGGGCCGGTTACGTTGAATCCACACTGTGCGAGTCGCAGAGATGCGTCAAGACGCGCCCGGCTCGCCCGTTCTCAGATCTGAAGACGAGTGGGACCACCCGACCGGTCCCGATCGACCGTCACCCATCGGGCGGGACCGATCAACCGGGACCACGCAAGCGGTCCCTCATGCGCGGTCCCCGAAGCTGTGGACAACTCCGGATCCGCCGTTGACCTTCGCCGGCCATATGTGTCAGTGTGGGAGTGGGACCGCTCGATCGGTCCTTTACGAACGGTCCACGTCGGCTGGTCCCGATTGTCCGTCCCCGGGCGACCGGAACCGATCGGTCCCAGACCGGTCACTTCGAGCAACACACAACAAACCTGTGGAGAAGTCATGACTACACCATCAACACCAACGCACGTGATCGCCGTCGGCAACCAGAAGGGGGGCGTGGGCAAGACCACGACCGCCGTGAACCTCGCCGCGGCGCTGGGCACACTCGGCAAGCGCTCGCTCATCTTCGATCTCGACGCCAACTGCGGGGCCACCCGCTGCTTCGGCATCCCGTCCGAGAGCTACCAGGGCAGCTACGAGGTGCTGCTGGGCGACGAGGACCCGATCTCGGTCGCGCTGACGACCGATGCGGAGGAGGGGATCGAGATGCCGCCCGGCGTCAGCCTGATCCCGTCGAGCCGGGACCTTGAGCGCATCGACGGCGAGCTGATCAAGAAGCACCGGCTGACGGACTACCGCGACTGCCTGCGGAGGCCCATCCAGAAGGTCGTCGCATCGGGCCGGTGGGACTTTGTCTTCCTGGACACGGCCCCGAACATCAACACCCCCACCGCCGCCGCGTACCGCGTGGCGGAGTGGTTCATCCTGACGGCGACGCCCGAGAGGCTGGCCATCGAGGGGCTCAACGACGCGATGAGCGACATCGACACGGTCCGCCAGCACAACAACCCGGGGCTCAGGCTCCTGGGCGTCGTGCTCTCCTGCGTCAACCGCCGCACGCGGCTGGCCTCGGAGATCCTGGGCTGGGTGGAGGAGACGTTTCGAGGCGCGGGGCTGTACGGGGACTTCAAGACCCGGATCAGCAGCGCCGTCGCGGTGCCGATGGCCCAGCAGTACGGCAAGACGATCTTCCAGACCGAGCCCGCGCACAAGGTGGCCGAGGAGTACCGGATGCTGGCGCGGGAGGTGATCAGCCGCCTGGAGGCCTCGCAGCGGTCAGGGGACACGGGGTCCGTAAGCAAGGAGAGGGCAGGGGAGGGCGCCGGAGCCATCGGCGCGATGTCGGCCAATGGCTAAGCGGAGAGAGCGGCCCGCCACAAACCCGCTGCTCAAGGACCGCGTGGCCGCGATCGTCGCGCCGCGCGGGCCGGAAGCGAACAGCGCGGTGGAGCATACTTCGCCCTCAGAACCGACCGCCGCTGGGACCGCGCGTCAATCCGCTGCAGAAGCAGAAGGCTCGGCGGAGGAGGGGGTGCGCAGCCCGGCCAAGCTTGTGACCCGCAGGAAGCGCGAGTCGAAAGTCCAGATCAAGGCGAGGGTCTCGCGGAGCGAGGCCGAGGAGATGGAGAGGCTGACCCGGACCCTGTCGTCCTACCTCGGGGTCAAGGTCAACGGCAGCGAGGTCACGCGGGCGCTCTGGACACTGGCGATCAGGTCGCAGGAGGAGTTCGCGGCGGTGATCGATCGCCGAGGCAATCTGGAGCGGCCTTCCAACGGCGATCCGCTCGGGATGGCGCAGTTCGAGGACGTGATCGCGGATCTGCTACAAACTTCGATAAGAAGATCAAACAAATGACCACTCACTCGGATAGAATCATTGAGGCAGTTCACGGCCAATACATGCCAATCGGATATCCTCAGGAACAACTCACAAGTTATCGCAGTTTTTCACATGCCACTTATTCACTTAAGCGGTATACTATAGTATGGACACTCCGATTCAGCAATTGAGTATAAGAACTGATCGAAGCTATTGGTATATTCGTGGCACTTGGCTTTTGCTTGCACCGGGTGTAGAGCAGAAGCCTGAGTTGATTTGCCCACTACCTATCACTGATATCACAAATGAACGATTATCCTGGATTCGCAATCGGTGCGATCTCTGCCCATTCAGTCGCTACAATTGCCCACCATCATCTACGACACCATGCGTAATGCTTTACAAGATCGATCGCAATATATCGTCGTACTACTTTGGCCCCAGAGCATGGTCTGGAGAATCTCATCACGATGCAGTGTTACAATTTATGGGTTTACGACGTGACCAAATCTGGAAACCGAATACGGTATCGTTTTGTATGACTGTAGCACACGAAATGGCTCACGAAAGGCAGCAATATTGTAATTTATCTAGTAGCGAAACGTTACCATTGACTATTTTCCAAGCAGAGCGTGAGGCGGAAGACGAATCTCTTTTTGCAATAAACCACATAATTTTGCGATATGCGATGTGGTTAATTTCTCGGATTAGATTAATCATAGCGAGCAATACAAAAATCGTGGTTGCACTAGTTTTTATCCTTAGTATATCAATTATTATTTTATATTTGGCACTTGCTCAACTGCCGGATGGCGGAACTGGGGCGCCGGGTATCTTAGGGACGGTCGGCAAAGCAACTATTGCAAGCGTAGCTGTGCTATTTCTTATAAGATTTTTTCAGTCTCTTCTTGTTGCACACCGATATAGACTTGAGTTGCTAGAACTTGAAAGCAGAGGTAGTACACACCCAAGAAGGTCCTCAAATGGCCGGTAACGCCCGCTTATCAAGTTGGTCGTTGATAGCACCTCTATTTGCCGGTTGTTTGGTGTTTTATCTGGACACCGACAATCTATTGTGGCTGGTCGCAACGATCTGTGCGGGAGTTGGCACCGTCGTTATTTGCGGGATTGCTCTTCTTCCTCGACAGTATCAGCGGTGGTATTCAAAGCTAGCAAGCGGGTTTGTAGTCGCCGAACATTTTGACGAGCCGTTGATTTCGCACGAGCGAAGCCCAACAAATGTGCACTCAATCCGATCGGCACTGTACCGCAAGGAACTACATGGTACAGCAATATACGGCACTATTTCATCCACCTTTACACCACAGATTCACTCAAGCCGACCGTCCAATCGCAGTCATGGTCAAGATGCCGCCGCACTGAGCGATGATTGTTCAAGCCGAGAATTGCGGTTCGCAATTAACACGATGAAAAAAATGAATTTACTTGAAAACACCAACTCTGAATCAGCAAGCTAGTGAGTACAACTTGGGCAATTCTGACAAACAACAGAGACTCAGCATTGAAGCGACGACTGCCAGAGCACTAACGGCTGCTATTTATGATAAGCATTTAGAAGAACAAGGCATAACTGTTGAGTACTTCTTTGATGCGGATGTTGTAATCGGTTCCCTATTTGCCCGCGACGAGTTGGCAAAGGACATGCCCAATCTTAC
>CAXBOF010000177.1:0-5281 GCA_963977205.1 uncultured Phycisphaera sp.
CCCCGCCGCGTCCAACGCATCCAGAAGCTCGAGCGCCCCCTCGATGACCCCGATCGGCTCGCGCACAAACGTCTCGAACATCCGGTCGCGATACGTCGTCAAGAGCCCCGGCAACTTGCGCCCAACCTTTGCCTCCGCCTCCGCACGGATCACATTGAGATCACGACCCTTGAACGTCTCGATCGATTGAGCCGTCGTCATCGGCCAACCGATCTCCGTCAGACACTCAGCCAAGAGCCGATTCGTCACCGGCTCGGTGTCCACCAAGACCCCGTCGCAGTCAAAGATGATCAGCTCGCAGTCGAGCATCAGGCCTTGTCCGCCACAGGAGCCTCCTGCTTCGGGTCGGCCCGCATGAACAGCACCTCGCCCTTGGTGATCTTCTGACCTTTCTTGAGCGAGTGCGCCCCGCCGAACTCGGCAAGTTCCTCCAGCGGAACACCATCAGCCGGCGCACAATTCCACGTCGACCACAGCTCGCCCATCTTCGTCGGCATCGCCGGCGACATCAGCAGACTCGCGATCCGCAGGGTCTCGGCGCACGAATACAGAATCGTCGCCAAGGCGTGCGGCCCATCGTCCAGTTCATCCACCTGCTTGGCCAGCGTGAACGGCGCCGAATAACTGATGAAGTCGTCCACCGCCCGGACCAGCGACAGCCCCTGCCTGACCATCTCGTCCACCTCGAACCCGTCCGCCGCCGCGATCGCCTTGGCCACTGCCTCGCGCGTCAGGTCCGCAAAGTGGAACGTGCGGATCTCCCCCTCAGCAGGCTTGCCCGCGTTTTGGCGCGCCGCCAGCGCCGTCTGCAGCGCGCTGCCATCGGGGAACCCGTACTCCCCGTTGCAGAGCATCGTGAGTTCGCCGCCGAGGTACTTGTCGATCATGTTCCCGACCCGGCTCGTTGAATTCCCCACGCCGTTGGCAAGGTCCGCGTTGTACGACTCAACGAAGTGGTCGTGCGCAAAGTCCGCGTCATTGGCGCCCAGCGGCCCCTGCGTCAGCAGATACCACCGCACCGCGTCCGTCGAGTACCGCTGGCAGTAGGCCTCAAGCAGCTCAATCTCGATGAAGTTGCCCAGACTCTTGGACATCTTCCGACCCTCGCGGATCCAGTACGCGTGCGCGTACACCGCCTTGGGGGCCTCCTCACCAAGAGCCTTGAGCATCGCCGGCCAGATCACCGCGTGGAACCAGAGAATGTCCTTGGCCATCACGTGCACATCCGCCGGCCAGAACCGCTTGCGATCATCCGTATCGATCACCGTCATGTAATTACACAGCGCCTCGATCCACACATAGATCCGGTGCTCCGGGTCATTGGGCATCCGGATGCCCCAGTCGGCGTCCCCCTCCTTGATCCGGCGAGACACGGGAACCTTGTTGAGCCCCTGGCGGATCCGACCCAAAACCTCGTTCTTGCGCGCACCGGGCAGCACCCGGATCGCATCGCTCTGGATCTGCTCTTTCAGCCAGTCCTCGTACTTGTCGAGCCTGAAGAAGTAGTTCTGCTCCGTCCGCTTCTCGAGCGGCCGACCCGTCACCGGGCTCTTGTAGTCGTGCTCGCGGGCCGTGTTCTCGGGGACGTACTCCTCCTGCGAGGCATCGAACCAGCCCTCATAGTCGCCCAGCTCGATGTCGCCCGAATCGACCAGCTTCTGGATGTACGCCGAGGCCCTGTCCTTGTGCCGGTCCTCGGTCGTGCGCACAAAGTCGTCGTAGGCAAAATCCATCGCGTCGAACGCCTTGCGGAACTCCGCAGCGTTCCGATCCGCCCAGGCAAGGGGCGTGAATCCGCGATCGCTCGCCGATTGCACGACCTTCTCGGCGTGCTCGTCCGTACCAGTCAGACAGAAGACATCTTGGGGCCTGCCAAGCCTGAGCCTCTGGAATCGGGCCGCCACATCCGCAAGCAGCGTCGTGTAGCAATGCCCGATGTGGGGCCGGTCGTTGACGTAATAGATCGGCGTTGTGACGTAATACGTGTCCATTGAGCGAGTGTAGGAAGGGGGAATCTGAAGGGTGCCACGGCTTGTCCGTCTGCGGCAAGCCGTGTTGCAACGGATCACCGATTCACGGCTTGCCCTCCGGGTCAAACCAGAGCACCCGGCACCCGATCCTGAATTTCGGGCTAGGCTTGTCCTATCGGCCTCTTGGCCGCCTTTTGGGAGACCCGCATGAACCGCGAGCAGTTCGAGGCCGAAGCGCTCGAACATCTCGACGCCGTGTTCCGCATGGCGATGCACCTCACCCGCGACCGCTCGCGGGCTGAGGATCTCGTCCAGGATGTCTACGTCCGGGCGCTCAGATCGGCCGCCAAGCACGGCTTCGAGTCCAAGGGCGGCGGGATGCGGGCCTGGCTCTTCACCATCGCCCACAACACCTTCTACTCCACCATCAAGCGCGAAAACAAGGCGCCTACAGCCGTCGGCGAATTCCACTCCGACGCCTCAAACGAGCCCATGCCCGACGAGCCGCCCCCCGCGTGGGACGCCACCAGCTTCGACTGGGAGCACGTCGACGACCGCCTCCAGAAGGCCATCGAGTCCGTCCGTGAGGAATACCGGCAGGTCCTGATCATGTGGGGCGTGCAAGGGCTCAAATACCGCGAGATCGCCGAGGTCCTGGGCGTGCCCATCGGCACGGTCATGAGCCGCCTCCACCGGGCCCGCAAAATGGTCGCCGACGCCCTGGCAGAGCAGCCCGGGACGCTCGAGGAACTTGGCATCAGAGGAGAGGGTGAAGTCAGCTAGGCGGGGGTCTTAACGGACCACCGCGAAATGACCGAAAAATCAAGGGCTTACGGGAAGAAGCAGGGAGCCGGGAAGGTTGGAGAAGTGGTGTCCCGCTCGTGGGCACGGGGACAGGAACACAGGCATCGATAGGCGGTGGATGAATCAATGGCGGACTCTTCGGGCAATTCTGAGCAGAAGCTGAATCTGGCGGCCCTGCTGCGCGCAGCGGCCGACGACGAGCTGTGCTCCCACGACGAGCGCCGCCTCGAAGCCTACATCGAAGAAGATCCCTCCCTCGCCAGCCGCATCGAGTGCGACAAGAAACTCCGCGAGGCCATCAGCCGCGCCTTCTGCTGCGACTCCGGCGACTGCGCCCCCAAGAACCTCTGCGACTGCGTGACCGACGCGATGCGCTGCTGCCAGCTCGATGAGAGCACCACGAGCGTGCCCGGCGAGATGGCTCCCCGGACGCGATCGTTCTCGTTCTGGCAGCGGGGCAACTTCAAGATGGGCCTGGCCGCTGCCGCGCTCATCGCCATCGGAGCCGTCGCGCTCTTCTCCAATCTCCAGGCACCGCTGGGCCCCAATCAGGCCCTGGCCGATCGCACAGCCGCTGCGTCGTACGTCGCAAGCGAGCACGGCCACTGCATCACCGATACGGTCCACGCCTCCCGGAAGCTCGCGCTGCAGGACTCGAGCGAACTGCCGGCCTTCACCTCCAGCGTCGTTGGCTCCGAGATAGCCCTTGCCGACCTGGTCGCCAATGGCACCACCGACATCCGCTTCGTCGATGCTGGCGCCTGCCAGGTGCCCGGCGGCGGCCCCAGCATGCACATGCGGTTCCGCCTGCCCGACATTAAGGGCGAGTCCTCGCTCTTCATCCAGCGCGACTCGGGACGGATGAAGCTCAGCGAAGGTATCACCTACATGCTCGCCCCCTCGGGCGAGGCCCCCAACACACCCAGCGTTTACATCTGGCTCCGCGAGGGCTTCGTCTACTACCTCGTCATTGCCGAGCGGACCGAATGCGAGACCCTCCGCAAGTCCCTCGTCCTGCCGACCCAGACCCAGAACCTGACCGAAGAGGTCTAACACGGGCCAGGCCCCCAATTCGATGCGTATAAAGGCGGTTTCACTCCCGCTTTCGGCCTCAAACGACCGATGCTTGGGTCCGGAACGTACCATGCATGGAGGCCGGCCTTGTGCCCCAGATGCCGGTCCGTTCGGAGGATCCCATGAAACGCCTCACAGCCGCCGCTTTGCTCTTCGCCTGCGCCATGCCCGTGGCGGCCCAGAACGCCATCGGCTCGGGCAACAAGCTCGACCGCTCGCCCCAAAAAGGCTCGGGTGGTGTCAATCAACCCACACAGAACGATCTTCAGGAATCGCTGCGACTCCGCAACGCCATCGTCACCGGCAACGCCGCCGGCGGCATGAGCTTCCGCGGCAGCGTGGGCTACGTCGGTGAACGCGAGTTCCGGGGCGAGCTCGGATCCGATGACCTCTTCAGCTTCCGCCGCGACTCGCTCTACTCGGGCATCTCGGGCCTTGGCATCCGGGGCACCGATGCGCTCCAGTACCAGTTCGCCATGACCACCGGCTCGCGTCCGCCCACCTCGATCGCGGGCTCACTGGCCATCTCTCGTGATTCCTTTAGCGGACAGGTCGGAGACCTTGGCGTGAACGACAACGCGCTCAAAAGCGACGAGGGCCCGATCCGCCGCTTGGACCCGGCCGAGCAGCAGGACGTCGCCGGCACGGGTCTCTGGCGGCTCCGCTCCGCCTCGGGCTACATCACCGACAAGTCGCTGGCCTCGAGCTACATCGGCACGCTCAACACCGGGCAGGGCGAGACGTACGACGTCACCGCCTCGCCGCTGGAGGGCGTGCGGGTCTTCGACCCGGCAACCGTCTCGCCCGGCTCGCAGGGCCTGCGTCCGCAGACAACCACCAACACCCAGAACCTCATCCAGCGCTTGGCACCCAACAACAGCGCCCTTATCGACTCCACCGGCCTGACGGGTCACGAGAAAATCCTGAGCAGGCTCCGCGATTCCTACAGCCAGACCGCCGACAGCACGACCGCACAGGATCTCGTCCAGCAGGTCCTCAATCAGAACGACAAGATCCGCGAATACCTCGAAGGCATCACCAGCATCCCCGCGCTCGATACAAACTTTGAAGGCGAAACGCCGACCGACGGCTCGCCCGGGAACGAGATCCCCGAAGAGGATCTCACCCCACGCCAGAGGCTGATCCGCGACTTTGAAGAGATGGACATCGACCCGGCCATCATCGAGGCCATGCGCTCCAGCAGCACGACCGTCGATGAGCTCATCGCAAACGCGAGCCCGGCCGACCGCAACTACTACGCGATCCACCTCAACCAGGGCCACCAGTCGATGAAAGAGGGCAACTACTTCGACGCCGAGGCCCGCTTCGCGCTGGCGCTCTCGATCAAGCCGGGCGATCCGACCGCTTCGATGGCTCGCGTGCACGCGCAGATCGGCGCGGGTCTGACGATGTCGGCCGCGACCAACCTGCGT
>CAXBOF010000178.1:0-5279 GCA_963977205.1 uncultured Phycisphaera sp.
GCCGTGTCGGATCCCGAAATCTCGCTCGTCGGTTCGCGCACGGTCGATCTGGGCGATCGCCGAACAACGATCGAGAGCACGATCTACTTCGATCCCAAGACAGGGCTCATGGGTCCAGAGCCCGCTCAGAACAACCCGTTAGCAGACGAGTACCACGAGTGGAAATCGTGCGCCAAGGACGAGCAAGGCCGGCCGGTCTATTCGGGATTACGGGATGTGGACATCGTCAGCGCCTGCTCGCTCTTGGCCAGGTGGAACGATGTCCTCGAAGTCGGCTTCTGGGACGAGCGGTTCTTTATCTACTGCGACGATGCGGACTGGTGCCTGCGATTCCGCAACAAAGGCAAACGCGTGGTCTGCTCGCTCGATGCGATCGTGTTCCACACACCCTGGACGCACAAGCTGACACCCCAACGCGGCTACTACCTCAACCGCAACATGGGCTGGATGATCGAGAAGAACATCCGCCGCCCCGGTTTGCGTCGCGCCCGTCTCCGCTGGTCCGCCCAGCTTATGAGTCAGGCCAAGTCGGCGATCCTGAATCGACGGCTTCACGACGCGGACCTGCTCATGGCGGCGGTGAACGACAGCATCAGTGATATCGGCGGCAAGCTGAATCGGCCGCAGCTCTCTTCGATTGAAACACTCGATGCGCTGCACCAAGTCCGGGCCCTCGGCGGTTTCGGCGAGGTCGTGCTCATGTGCCCGACGCCCTCGTCACGCCTTGCTGCAGAGGAATTCCGGGCGCATGTCATGCGCGAACTCATCCAGTCCGGTCGGTCAAAGGACCTGCCCAAGTGGGTGATGCTTGTGTCAGAAGCCGCGGCCCGGCCCCAGCACGGCGGAAGTCGTCGTGTACCGCCCAGAGCGCCGTGAGAAACTGACCCGCCAGCTTCGTTGGCTCCGCAACCAGCCGCGGGCGGTCGTGGTCTTCGATCGCGTGTGCGACTTTCCGCTGCTCCGAGGGCACCACACGCTGCACGTGCTCGATGGCGATTGCACGCAAGTCCAGATCGAACGCGATGGTTTACGGCGAAAGCTCTCGATGTCGCTGCGATGGGCTCGCCTCGGGCTGAAAGCAGTTCTGCATGCGGCCCAGCTTCAGACGCATCACTCGCACACGAGCTAGGGGATTTCTCGAGATGCAACCCCAGAGCTCGAAGATTACGGGGCCCATCCCGCCGGGCTGGCCCCGCACGAATCAGCCCCGGACGATCGCGATCCTCGGCTGGGCGAGATTGGCGCTACAGGCAGCCGAGGGCACGGGCTACAACCTGAGCGCATCCGAACTCGCTGCGGGTCTTGTGCTCATGGGCCACCGCGTGATCTATCTTTCGAGTGGTATCCAGTATTCGATTATCCCCGGGATGCGCATCAGGCCGCGCGAGACTTGGCGCGGGATCGAGTGCCACGAGCTGATCAACAGCCCGAATCTCTCACCGTCGGCGGCGAACATTCAGAACCCGAGGCGCGAGGCCGAGTCGAAGAAACAGTCCGAACTTGTTGTATCGTTCTTGAAAGATCAGGGCGTTGAAATCGTTCATTCGCACTCGCTCGAGGGCCAGGGGCTCGATCTGATCGGCGCAATCAAGGCGGCGGGCATGCCGGTTGTCGTCACGCTGCATAACTACTGGCACGTCTGCCCGCAGGTGGACCTGATCTACAACGAGCACGAGCTCTGCTTCGATTACGAGGGCGGCCGGCGATGCACGGGTTGTCTGAATGAATCCAAGCCCGGCGTGCGCAAGGTTAAGCGGATCGCGATGCGGATTGCCGAGCGGTCGCTTGGGCCGAAACAAGCGGAATTGATCAAGCAGAAATCGCGCAGGCTGATCCACAGAGCGATCAATGGCGACGACACGCCCGGCATCGTTCAGCGCCAGCCGCAGCCAGATCCAGAGCTCGCGTCCGGTCACAGCATTGGCGAACGGACAGACACCGCGGTCGAACACGCGTTTGTCGGCTCCGGAACCAAAGCGTTCCGCGAGCCGGCCCCGCTGCCGATCGATGCCAACGAGAAGTTTCTGGAGAACCGCGAGGTGCATCTGCGGGTGCTCAACGATTACGGCCGGCGGCGCATCGCGGGCATCGGGGCGCTCAACTCGGCCGATCTCATCACACCACCGACCGATCACAACGCGCGTCTGCATGCTTCGATGGGTGTCGACCCGGCGCGGCTGCGTGTCGTGCCCTACGGCCAGCCGCACTTCGATCAGATCAACCGCCGCGCAAGGCGTTCGCCCTTCTACGAGCACTCACCCTGGCGGGCCGAGACGGCCTCGCGCCCGCTCCGGTTCGGTTTCTTCGGCACGGTGCGTCCCAACAAAGGACTCGAAGTCCTCCTCCGAGCGATCGAGCACCTCGATACGGATATCCGCAAGCGGTGCCAATTCGTCATCCGCGCGCACGGCGGCGACTGGGCCTTCCGCAAACGCATGGCCAAGTACCCCGAGGTCAATTTCCTCGGCGGGTACGACCTGCTCCAGCTCATCGCGGCGGGGGGGGAGTACGACGTCGGCGTCCTGCCGCACATCTGGATGGACAACTCGCCGCTGGTGATGTGGGAGCATCTACACGCGGGCAAGATGATCCTCGCCGCGCGCCTGGGCGGAGCGGCTGACACGGTCACGCCGCTGGACAACCCGCACGGGCACCCGGGCAACGGGCTCTTCTTCCCCGGCGGGCAGCCCGAGAAACTTGCCGAGCGCATCACGCAGCTCATCAGCGGCGAGTATGCGATCCCATCGCCGAGCGATGTCCACAAGGCCACCACGCTCACGAGCTACCCGGAGCATGTGACGACGGTGGACGCGATCTATACGGAACTGCTCGAACGCAGACTTAGCCGTTCCACTGCCGCAGTGCCGGTCCCGTGTAGTTGGCGATCGGGCGGATCAGACGGTTGTTGGCGTGCTGCTCCATGATGTGGGCGGCCCAGCCGGTGACGCGGCTTGCGACGAAGATCGGCGTGTACTGGGGCACGGGGATGCCCATTGTGTAGTACGTCATGCCACAGGGGAAGTCGACGTTCGGGTAGATCGTCTTCTGCTCTTCCATGATCTTCTGGACCTCTTCACCGATGTCGAAGAGCTTGACGAACTCGCCGCCCTTCTGCTCGGCGACTTTGCGGCCCAGCTTGTGCAGGATCGGGGCGCGGTGGTCGCCGTTCTTGTAGACGCGGTGGCCAAAGCCCATGAGCTTCTTCTTGGTCGCAAACGCGTCCTGCATCCAGTCGTTGACGCTGCCCTTGCCGGCTTTGACGAACTCCATGATCTCACCCAGCATGACCATGGCAGCCTCGTTTGCTCCGCCGTGGAGTGGGCCCTTGAGTGCCGCGATGGCGCCGGTCATCGCGCCGTGCATGTCGCTGAGCGTGCCCGCGATCACGCGGCTGGTAAACGTCGAGGCGTTGTAGTCGTGCTCGGCATAGAGAATGAGCGAGACGTCCATGACCTTCTCGGCCTCGGCTGTCGGGCGCTCGCCGGTCATCATGTAGAGCAGGTTCGCTGCGTGCGAGAGCTTGGCATCGCCGCCCGTGTCGGGCGCGATGATCTCCTTGCCGTCGATGATGTTCTGCATGTGCCCGATGATCGTGGGGATCTTGGCGACAATACGTTTGGCCTTGCGAAGGTTGGCTTCGGGGGAGTTGTCCTGGCTGTCGGCGTCGCAGTTGCCCGCGACCGAGAGCACCGTGCGGACGACATCCATCGGCACCGCCGAGCCCTGCTTGAGGAGTGGGCCGCAGAGCTTGAGCGTCTGGATAGCTTGGGTGGAGAGTGCCCGGTTGGCGATCAGTTCGTCCTTGAAGAACCGGCTTTCCTCGGCCGTCGGCTTGTCGTCGTGAAGCAGGAGGTAGGCGACATCCTCGAAGGTTGCATTGGCGGCAAGGTCGTGGATCTCGTAGCCGCGGTAGATGAGCGCGCCCTGCTCGACCGAGCAGATCGCGGTATCACCGGCCACAACGCCTTCGAGTCCTGCCGGTTTTGTAGCTGTCATAATGTCTGCCTCCCGCTGCATTTGTGTCCGTGATTGGCCGAGGTCGTTCGGCCCGTGACGATTGTATGCAGCCGATTCGGGGGCTTCATCAGGCGGGGAACTGCCAGCCCTCGCCGGTGGGTTCATAGCCCAGCATGGTGTAGAGGTCCTTGCGGTTCTGCATCCCGTCGATCGAGTTTGCGACGCTGCCCGTCGCCTTCAGATCCGCCAGCAGCTTCGTCACCGCGCCCATCGCGGTGCGGAGCGTCGAGACCGGGAAGATCACGACGTGGTAACCGAGCTCGCCAAAGCGGGGCAGCGGGATGATCGGCGTCTTACCGAACTCGGTCATATTGGCCAGCAGGTACGGGGGCTTGTCGCACAGCTTGCCTAGCTCGTTGGCAAAGCGAGCAAACTCGTCCTCGGACTCGAGCCCCTCGGGGAAGATCATCTGCGCACCAGCCTCGACGTACGCGTGGGCTCGCTCGATAGCGGCTCCCAGCCCGTCGACGGACCTGGCATCCGTTCTGGCGCAGACGATAAACGAGCCATCAGAGCAGTCGCGTGAAGCCTGCGCGGCCCACTGCATCCGCGCGACCGCCTGGGCCATCGGGATGAGCGCCTTGCCCGCAAGGTGGCCGCAGCGTTTGGGGAAGACCTGGTCTTCGATGTGGCACGCGGCCGCCCCGGCGTGGTTGTACTCGATGACCGTTCGGCGGACCATCTCCTCTTCACCGAATCCCGTGTCCGCGTCGGCGATCACGGGAAGGCCCGATCCGAGTGCCACTTCTCGCACGCACTGTTTGAATCGATCGAGGCTCAAAACGCCGATATCCGGCACGCCCGACGACGCCGACAGAGCCCCGCCCGAGACATAACACGCATCGAAACCCGCTTGTTTCACCGCCCGTGCGACCAAGCCGTTGAACGCGCCGGGAGCCGCGACAGGGCCTAAATCCATGAGTGTGCGGAGTCGATCGCCTGGGTGGGTCTTGGTCATAGTCGATTCTAGGTGTTCCGGCCCCGGCTCGGATTCATGTAGACTCAAGCCATGATCATCCATGCACTCGTTCTCGTCGCCTCGAACTTGCTGCCCAGTCAGCCTCCCGAAGCCGTCGTGGACCGCGTGGTGGATTCGATCACATCCGGGCCGATTGCAAGCGATATCGACAGACTCGTCTCCTTCGGCACACGGCACACGCTCTCTCGGACGGATTCGGAAACCGAGGGCATCGGCGCTGCCCGGCGATGGCTCGCCTCCGAGTTCGAGCGATATGCCGACGAAGCGGGGCGGGAAGACGTGA
>CAXBOF010000179.1:0-5278 GCA_963977205.1 uncultured Phycisphaera sp.
ACAAAGAAGTACCGGAACTCCACGAATTTATCGAGGTACGGGTTGGGCTCCTGCTCCATGGGCAGCTCGATGTTGCACCCGATGGATTTGCCGCCGGCATCGCGCGCACCGCGGTTGGCGGCCTCCATGATCCCCGGCCCGCCGCCGGTCATGACCGCAAGATCCAGCTCCGCGATCCGCCTTCCAATCAGCCTGGCCTGCTCGTAGTGCGGGCTGCCCGAGTTGAACCGCGCCGAGCCGAAGACGGTCACGCAGGGTCCGACAAAGTGCAGCGCCCGGAATCCCCGGATTAGCTCGGCCGCGATGCGGACGACCCGCATGAACTCGGACCGCCGAAAGCTCGGCCCGGCAAGCAGTTCCCGCTCGCCGCCCGTCGGCGGCTCCTTGCCCCATCGGCTCTTGTCCGTGGAGGTATCGAGATCGACCTGTGGCGACGTTTCAATCTGCTCGTCCAAGTTCATCCGCCTTGCTGGTGTTCAATGGAAGAAGTCTCGATAGGATACCAGCACGGGCCCGTGGCGGAATTGGCAGACGCGACGGACTTAAAATCCGTTTTCCGGAAACGGGAGTGTGGGTTCGATTCCCACCGGGCCCATTGCCTCGGAGCGCTGAAAGTTGGCCACGACGCAGCAGATGATCGAATCGCTCCTCCACAAAGCCGCCCAGGCCAGGCATGGCGGCGATCTCGATGCGGCCGAGCACGCGCTGAATCAGATCGTCAAGCTCCGCGCCAGCCACGCCGGCGCGTGGAGCCAGCTCGCATCGATCCATCAATACAGGGGCGACACAACCCGTGCGCTGGCTTCGATCCGAAAGGCGGTCAAGGCCCAGCCCAGAGATGGTCGGCTCCAGCTCACACTCGCCGAGTGCTGCGAACTCGAAGGTGATGGTGATGGTGAGGGTGCGCTTGCCGCCTACAGCGCAGCCGCCGAACTTCTTCCACGCGAGCCGCGCGGCCTCTGCGGCCGGGCCTCCATTCTCGAACGCATGCACATGCTCGATGATGCCCGCGCCGCCGCCGAACAGGCCGTCGAAAGATTCCCGGACTCCGCGATCGCCGCCACGATGCTCGCCCGCGTGATGCGCCGCCAGGGCGAACCCGATCGCGCACTCGAATTCCTGCGAGCAGCGCTTGAATCCGTGTCAAAGCCCGAAGACGAATACCCCGCCGCCTTCGAGCTGGGCAGGCTGCTCGACAAGCTCGCCCGATACGACGAGGCGTTCGCTGCAATTCAACGGGCCAACCGTGCACAGACAAAGGCCGCGGGTCTTGAGACGATTCCGCATGATCCGGCGCTGGGTCTGTGCGACGAAGTGCGAACATTCACCGCCGAGCAGTTCAAGCAATGGTTAGACGAAACCAACCAATCCAAACGCATGCCCGAGCGCACCGCGTTTCTCTTCGGCTTCCCTCGCTCGGGCACGACGATGACCGACCGCATCCTGGGCTCGCACCCGGATGTCGTCATCCTCGAAGAGCAGCCGACCATCCGCGAGATGCACGCGGCCCTTCACACCGTTTCGCCAGAGGGCAAACCAATCCGCGAGCTGTTTCCCGCGATGACGCCTACGCAGGTTGAAACACTGCGCGAGGCGTACCGATCGGCCGTGCGGAAACGTCTGTCAGCCAAAGATGCTCGACGCTGGAAATCGGGCGAGCTGCTTGTGATCGATAAGTTCCCGCTCCAGATCACCGCCATCGGCACGATCTCGCGCGTGCTGCCATCGGCCAGAGTCATGGTCGCGCTGCGTGACCCGCGTGACGCGTGCCTGAGCGCGTTTATGCAGTCGTTCGGGCTCAACCGCTCGATGATGCAGATGCTCGAACTCGATCGGATCGCCGCGTATTACAACGCGATCATGGGTTTTTGGGCCGATATCCGGGAGCGACTCGCCGTTGACACCCTCGAAATCCGATACGAGGACACGGTCGAGAACTTTGAGTCTCAAGCGAGGCGTGTGCTTTCGTTTCTTGGGCTCGAATGGAACGACTCACTCGGCGAGTTTCATCGCCAGTTGCCGGGCACGCTCGTCTCCACACCCAGCTACGAGGCGGTCAGCAGGCCGATCAATCGCGACGCGATCGGACGCTGGAAGAACTACCGCCGGCACATCGCCGAACTCATCGAGTCACTGGCGCCAATGGTCGAGCGATTCGGGTATGAACGAGCCGACAACTGATCACGGCCTCGGCTGGCCCGCCAGACCCGCTCGCAACGGCGAGAGATGACGCTCATAATTCGATGCACGATCCAGCGAGGACGTGTAGATCGGCCGACGAACCTGATCGTTGCTGGCGGTGCGCGCCGCCTTCTGCACCCGATCGAAACGCAGGCACGCATCGTCCCACTCAAGCCCGACGTGATCGATGATCGCCTTCGCGTTTGTGTCGAGATCACCCACGATGCCGCTGTAGTTCACGTCCAGAATCGACACACCCAGGTCATCGGCGATCGTGTGCCAGTGGGCCATGAGCCGCTCGTAGTCGCGATAGAAACGCCCGAGGTTGTAGAGATCGTGGGAGTGCGGGTGAAAGCCGCCGAAGAACTGGAAGTAGCTCGACAGGCACGCGTCGGCCGGCTCACGCACGGTGTGCACAATCCTGGCGCCCGGGAACATCGAGGCGATGATCGGGATATGAAAGAAGTTGTACGGCTGCTTATCCGTCACAACCGAAGCGCCGGTGTCGCCCAGCCTCTCTTGCACCGCGCCGATCATCGACAGGTAGCTCTGCGATGCCCGGCCCATGAATTCCTGGTTGATCGAGGCCGGGTCCAACGCCAATG
Organism: uncultured Phycisphaera sp.; assembly: GCA_963977205.1. Taxonomy (GTDB): domain Bacteria; phylum Planctomycetota; class Phycisphaerae; order Phycisphaerales; family UBA1924. The sequence continues at coordinate 2,787 of CAXBOF010000179.1, forward strand.
GTCTGCCTTGGCCGGGGGACTGCTCGAGGGCAGCGGCGACGCGACCGATCCCCTGCTGCTCGCCGCAGGCGCACGCGTTTGGGTGCGCACCGATGATCCGCTCAGCAAGACTCGTACCCGACCTTGGCATGCCGAGCACGAACGCGACGCGCGGCGTCACATCCACTGCAGACCTGGCCATCGCACCGGCCGCCTCGAGAGTCCAGGCCGCGATGAGCTTGTCCACACGCGCCGAATGCTGATCCGGGTCATAAGGCTTGGCCGCGATCGACTGTGAAGTCGTGAAGTGCTTGAACGCCTCGTCGTACTTGCCGAGCCGATCGCAGAACTCGCCCATCCTGCGGAACAGGATGCGTCGGCTCTCCGGCGGCAAATTCGAGTTCGTCGTAAATCGCTCAAGCAGGTCGTACGCCTCCTGCTCGCGACCGGTCGCCAATGCCAGCCGGGCAAAGATGTACGCCGGCCCGGGATCGGACGAAGCGCCCGCGCGGATCAGCGCGATCATCGGCGAAAGGATCTTGTCGGCCGTCTCGAAGTCGCCCTGGTCCATGTGCCAGTTGGCGAGCTGGCGCAGCGCGTAGCTGTTCTCCGGCTCGATCTCGAGCGCCCGGCGCAGCTGCTCGTGTGCCCGGTTCTCGTCGCCGATCCTTGAATAGAGCAGCGATAGCTCCACTCGCGCGTGAACGAACTTGGGTTTGAGCTCGATCGTGCGCAGGAAAGCCGCCTCGGCCGGGCGGTGCTTTCCGACCGCGTTGAGGCAGACCGCCGCCGTCATCTGGATGTCGCTGTCGTTCTGGACATACCCCGGATCGGCCTTACGCACCTGCTCGAGTTTCGCGAGCGCCTGCGACCATTTGCCGCCGGCCGCGAACTTGCCGGCGTCCTGGATCATCTGCTCGATCTGCGGGTTGAAATGCAACGTCGGCTCCTACTTGCTGTTCTTGTCCGTGGGCCTCTTCACCTTGGTCTCGTCGTCCTCAAAGAGAATCCGCGAGGCGGGCGTTTCCAGATCGTCCATCTGTCCACTGCGAACAGTCCACATGAACGCCGCGATCGCCAGTCCTGCAAAGACAAAGGCCAGCGGGATGACGATCCAGAGCACGCTCACCCTTGATTATTGGTCGGCCGCGAAGGTCCGGGCGCGGAGCGCAATCACGAGCACGGTCAGCGAGCTTGCGGGCATCAGAATGGCCGCGACCAGAGGCGTCAGCACACCGCCCATCGCAAGACCGGCCGCGATGACGTTGTACCCGAGGCTCGCCGCAAGACTGCCCTTGACGACCGAGACCGTGCGCCGGGCACCTGTGATGAGGCCCGGCACCGCGCCGAGATCATCGCCCACGACGTACGCGTGGGCCGCCGCCAGCGAGGCTTCCGCGCCGCCCTGAAGCGCCACGCCAAACGACGCCTGTGCAAGGGCAGCCGCGTCGTTGACGCCGTCGCCCACCATGATGACCGGGCCGGAACGCTTGGCCTCTTCGACCGCTCTGATCTTGTCTTCCGGGCTCATGCCGCCTTGCGCTCGTTCTGCGGGGATCTCAAGCTTCGCCGCGACCGCATCGACCACATCCTGGCGATCACCCGAGAGAACCCCCACGCGCCAGCCCATGTCCGTCAATCGGCGCACAACATCGGGCGACTCGTCGCGCAGCTCATCGCCCAGCACCGCAACCGCGACAACTTCGCTGCCCTGTGCGACCAGGATCGGCGTGTGCCCCTCGCCAGCCGCCTGTGTAGCAGCCTGGGCCATCACTCTTGGAATCTCTGCACCGATGTCGCGCATCAGCTTCGCCGAGCCAGCCGCGTACTGCACGCCACTCATCATCCCGACAACGCCCAGCCCGAGGCGGTGCTCGATCTCGTCGAACGTATGTGCCGCTTCGTCTTCACACTCGGCCAGCGCCCGCGCGATCGGGTGCTGTGAACCGCTCTCAAGCGCAACGATCATCGGGCGGACCGATTCATCCCCGATCCATTGCAAGCAGCGGAATCGGCCTTGGGTGAGCGTGCCCGTTTTATCCATGAGAACAAGCCCAGGTCTGGTGATGTCCTCGAACGCGCCGGCCCCTTTGATGAGTACGCCGCCACGGGCAGCCCGCCCCACCGCGACAGCTGTCACCAGCGGCGTCGCCATCGCTAGCGCGCATGGGCAGCAGACAATAAGTAAGGCCGTCGCGTGCCCGATTGCCGGCTCGATGCCGCTTGGAAGCCAGATTGCCACCGTGATGCCCGCGAGCGCTAAGACCGCCGCGACGAAAACCCCCGCGATGCGGTTGGCGTGCCCGATGACGGGCGTCTGCTCGCGCGCGTGGCGTTCGATATCGCGCATCACGCGGCCAAGTCTGGTCTGATCGCCCACAGCCTCGGCCAGCACACGCACCGGCGCAGCCAGATTCACCGCGCCGGCCGCCACGCGGTCGCCCTGCGCCATCGCCACAGGTCTGGCCTCGCCCGTCATCACGGATTGATCCATGTGAGATCGGCCCGACACG
>CAXBOF010000180.1:0-5259 GCA_963977205.1 uncultured Phycisphaera sp.
CCTGATGCGTTCGGATTTCTACGGCCTCGACGACGTGCTCGACGCACAGATCGATGACTTCTACGCCAACCTCGAGATGCACGATGTGGATGGTGACAACCGCCTGCGCGTCGGGCACCCGCTCGAGAGCGCCGGCCTCAACGTGAGCGGCGATCCTGATGGTGATCCGCTCAGCGGTGAAGACTACGACGGCGACACCACGCCCGACGGCGCGTTTGCCGATGTCACTGGCGATGGATACGTCGACGAGTTCGATCTCTTCATCAACAGGTTCGACGAGAACGGCGACGGCAAGGTCGCGCTCGGTGATTGGCTGGCCGTCGGCACGCCCGCGGCGCTCTACACGCCCGAGTTCACCAGCGGCGGCCGGATCATCGATGCCGACCTCGCGTACGTCATCGACAACTCCTCGCCCGATCGCAACAAGAACGGCGTATACGGGTTCTACGACGATAACGGCGATGGCATCTGGAGCCCGGGCAGCGAGGACGCGGCCGACTACGACGCTTCCAACAGCGCCTGGGCCGATCAGGTGCTCGGCTGGCGCGACGGGTTCATCGATTACAAGGACCAGTACGTCAAGGTCAACGGCCGCCTGGTCTTCCTGACCACAGCGACTGCGTGGGCCTCAGGTCAGGGCAATATCTACGATGCCCTCGAGGGCTCGATCCGTCCCGGCGCGGGCGAATCGCCAGTGGAGTTTGACGCTTCGAGCGATCTCCTGCCCGACATCAACCCGGACAGCTTCACCGAGAGCCGAAGCGCCCTGTACGACGCCGCCAATGGCGGGCCGTTCTGGACGCAGGTCGCCGAGAATCTGGGTGTGAGTGTCGAGGCGCTCAACGGCTACATCGAAGCGGGCATCGATCCCGATGCGCCGATGTACCACCGCCTCGACGCGGACACCGACGGCGATACCTTGCCGGATAACTTCATGACCGCACACTGGGAGAAGATGCCCTTCAACTCCCCCTCGCAGTCCGATTGGTACTACCGCCCTGTCTTTGAGAACATGATCTTCAAAGACGCGGTTCTGCCGCGTGGTCTCAACGGCCTGTTCATCAACTGCACGATGGTCGGTGTGACACGCATCGAGAGCTACGCCTCCAACAGCCACGTCAACTGGCCTTTGTACGGCGCGATGGAAGGCGACGGCGTTCTGCCCCCTACGCCCAAGGACGATCCGCTCGACAAGAGCGACTTTGATCGCTACGTCACGGGTGCTGTTGCCGACGGGCCTTCGAATTATGATGATTTCCCCGATCCGCCGTTCCTCGATGGTGAGGTTCGCACGGGCGCTGATCGCGACACGAAGCAGTATTCCAACAATGTCCGCTTCCACGACACGCTGTTTGTGGGCTCACTGATCGCGGATGTTCCTGGCAACTACACGAACACCCGCAACAAGGTCCAGCTCACCGGGGCGTGCCGATTCTCGAGTGTGCACCCGAGCGAGCCGGACAACGATGAACTGAACCCGGACAGCGGCGACCTGGAAGAGATCGCCAAGAGCTCGCTGATGATGCCGAACTATTCGGTGGATATCGGGACCTTCAACAGCCCGCCCGAGCAGAACGTCAGTCTGCGCGGCGCGGTGGTCGCGGGAGTGCTCGATGTGCGCGGCAACGCGAGCATCGACGGCGCGTTGCTGTTGACGTTCAACCCCGAATCGGGCGAAGGGCCCCTGATTGATTCCTTCGGCGTGCCCGTGGGCAACCCGGCCAACTTCAATGCCACGCTGGGATACTTTGGCCCTGACGATGGCGACGCTGAGGCGCTCGATCCGTCAGACCTGCCCGAGGTGGACGGTCAGAAAATCGTCGGCTGGGATCTCAACGGCGACGGGCTGGCCGACCTGGGTCCCGATTCGCCGCCCAGCGCCGATCAGATTCTCGCCGGTGCGACCGCGGTGCCCTTCCACGGGTACGGGCGCATCTCGCTGCGGTTCAACCCGGACATGGTCATGCCCGACGGGCTGTTGCTGCCGCTGTCAAGCAGGAAACTGGTCGGCACTTACCGAGAGGGTGTGCGCAAATGAGTCGTCGAGTTCGCAGGACAACACGCCGCGGCTTCAGCATGGTCGAGCTCCTGATGGCGCTTGCGATCGTGAGCATGGTGCTCACCAGCGCGATGGTCGCGCTCGACGCGGCCTTCAAGGGCTACCGCGCAACGACCGACTCGGCCTCGACGCACGTCGTCAGCCGGATCGTCATGCACCGCGTCATCGCCATGATCCGCAACGGAACGGAGTTCGGCCCCTTCCCGAGCGACGTGCTCGATTCGGCGCAGAACCCGATCGACTCCAGTTTCATCGAGTTCGTCAGCCTCGAAGATGAGGACACCGATATCCGCCAGGTCACACGCATCGAGTTCCGCGAGGCCGGCGACGGCGAGGACTACGGCGCGGTCTGGTTCGTCCTCTATACTTTCGAGGACGGTGTGCTGCAGGGCGACCCGGTCGAGGCGCGCATGATTACAAACGTCGAGGATGCCAGCTTCGTCATGGAGTACGACGTCGGACCCAAGCTCAAGCGGGCCACGGTCGATCTGCTGATCCGTCCCAACGACGATCTTGATCCGATTGGTGTCGAAGGGCGCAACGAGAACAACAACGAGCCGATCAGGCTTGTCGGCTCGGCGACGCCCCGCCGGCTGTAAGCCGGGCCAGCACACTGGGCAAACAATCCGCAAGTTCGAAAGCAAGCAGGCCCGCGTGGGCCTGTCTTAATTGCGTCCAGCGCTCGCCCGCGATGGCATGGGCTGTGACCGCGATCCTCGAGGCGTCATAAAGCGAGAGGCCGCCCTCGTGATGCTGCGCGATCAGCGATCCTGCGAGCCCGGCCAGCACGTCTCCCGTGCCCGCGGTTGCCAGGCATGGGTGCCCGTGCTTGCACACCCACGATTGGTTTCCATCCGAAACAACCGTGCCCGCGCCTTTGAGGACGACAATGCATCCGAGGCTCTTTGCCAGCAGTGCCGCGGCCTCGTGGCGTTGATCGTCGTCCGTCGGGTCCGCGCCGATGCCGCGAGCGGTTGCGAGCTGTTCGTACTCGCCCGGATGAGGCGTGAGCACACACCGAGCCAGATCCACCCGGTGCAGCATCTCGCCCGAAACGAGCGCGTTGAGGCCGTCGGCATCGATGACGGCGGGCAGTCCGATCTCAATGACTTGGCGAACGAGCTCGGCGATCGGGTGCTTCTTGTGATGATCCGAACCCAGCCCCGGGCCGACGACGATCGTGTTTGCCGCGGCGAGCGCCTCGAGGACGAAGCGGTTCGCGTGCGGCGAGGCTTCTTCATCGATCGGGATCGACACACCCGTGGCAGAGGGGACGAGCGAAAGGGCCGCGGTAGTGATCGGCTCGGGCGTGACGAGCCTGACAAGCCCGCACCCGGCTCGGAGGGCTGCATGGGCCGCCAGCACGGGCGCGCCGATCATGGGCGATTCCCGTCGTGCGCACCCGCCGACGACTGCGACGGTCCCGAACGTTCCCTTGTGTCCCCGCGGATCGCGCGGCGGCAGCAATGGGACCGGGCTCTTGTCGATCGCGTTCACTTGCTCGACTCGATCTCGATCTCAAGCCTCCCCAGCAGCGGCACGAGCGCGATCATCGAGTTGTTCGTCTCGTTGTCCTGCATTGCACTGACGCTTAGCGCGATATGCGTGGCGTCGAATCGGCCGTACGGCCCGAGCGTGGCGTCGTAGTCGACCCACTGGGCGTTGCCATCGAGTTCGACCCACGCCTGGGACCACATGTGGTAGCCGAAAATGTCTTGGGCGCCCTCGAAGCTGTTGACATAGACAAGCCCGCTCACCACGCGCGAGGGGATGCCCTCTGCACGCAAGAGGGCGGCAAGCAGCGTCGCGTGCTCGGTGCAGTCGCCCGTGCATGTGCGCGCGACTTCAGAGGCCGAGCCCATGCCGACGCCCAGGTTTTTCTCGTCGATGTGCTCGAACACGAATCTCCGCATCGCCTCGGCAGCGACGCTGGACGGTGCATCGTGCTTCGGATGCGCTTTGGTTGCAAGTTCGCGCACGACGGGGTCGTTGATATCGAGCATCGAACTCGCCTCGAGATACTCGGGCCCGGGCTCGTCCTCTTTGGGGGCGTTCTCGCCCATCGTCACATCGAGGCGGATCGTCCGCTCATCGATGCGGGTCTGCTTCTGCGAGGGCACGTCGGGCAGGCTGTCGAGCTTTCCATCGGGAACGCTGAGCAGGTACACCGCGTGTTTGACTGTGCGGGGCGATTTGAATTTGCCCTTGGGGCTGACGAGCGTCGATTGCATCAGTTCCGGCGCATCGAGCTTGGACAAGGCCAGCTCTTTGTCGGCCGCGATGACGGTCATCTCAAGCCCGCCCAGATTGGTCGAGCTCTTGAGCATCCGCCCCTTGTCGTCGAGGTACTCGGTCGTCTTGATGCCCGCCATCTCGGAAGTCGTGAGCGTCGCGCGGAGAGCCTGCACCTCGCGCCCGAAGACTTCGATCGTTTCCTGCCGAAAGTTCTCGTACGTCGAGATGATCGGGCGCGTGCCGGCCATCGGATCGATCGAGCGGACGGTGATCGTCTCCGCGCCGGCTTCCATACGTTTCTGGAAGTACTCTTTGGCTCCGCCGGGCGTCAGCCATTGGCCCTCGGGTAGTGGCTGCTTCTGCGTGGACGTGTTACCGCTCTGATCCACGGTCACCTCGAGGCCATCTTCGAGAAACTTCGCCGTCGTCGTGACGGGGTTGGCCGCCATCGACTGGGTGGATGTCATGCTGATGGGCTCGTGGCTGAGCGTCTCGACGAAGGTGCTCTCCATCGAGATCTTGACGCCCGTCTCACCCCGTTTGATCTCAAAGTGCAGCTCGACGCTGTTCGTCAGCGTTTCATCGGTCTGGCTCGTCGCCTCACGCATCCATCCGGCCCGCTGGCCTTGCCGGCCTGCCCCATCGCGGGCAGAGCCGTGAAGAGGAGCAGTGGCAGGATCAGGCAACCGGCGATGGATCGACCGAGCGGGGAGTGTTTCATAGCTCCAGTCTACCGCCCCGGGCCCTGCGGGCTTCATACCCTGTCCTGTGATTGATTCCCATTGCCACCTCACCTTCCGCGATTTCGCCGGCAAGACCGACGAAGAACTGGCCCAGTGCGCTCAGCACGGCGTCACGGGCTGCATCACCATCTCGACCACCAGCGTCGACTGCGAGCACGCCCTCGAGATCGCCCACGCCCACGACCGCGTCTGGTGCAGCTCGGGCGTTCATCCGCTCCACAG
>CAXBOF010000181.1:0-5245 GCA_963977205.1 uncultured Phycisphaera sp.
AGCGTGGGGTGACGACGTACGACTCGACGAGGCCCAACCCGGGCACGCAAGGGTTCGTGCCGCTGTTTACGAGGCTCTCGACCGCGACCCGCGGGCCGCTGGAGCGGGTCGTCGCGTTCGACGGGTTCCAGACGGTGGGCATCGCGGTGTCACCAAGCGGCAGGCTCTTCCTGTCGAGCCCGAGGTGGCACGGGAATCACGGCAACAGCGTGGTGGAGGTGTTCACCGGCAAGATGCAGCCGCCGGCGAGCTATCCGAACCCGTCGTGGAACGCGTGGTCGCCCGGTGTGCGTCCCGAGCGGAGCTGGGTGAGCGTGCAGGCGCTCAATAGCGATGACCTCGGGCGGCTGTGGGTGCTCGACCCGGGTGCGCCGGGCTTTGAGGGGCCTATCAAGGGTGCGCCAAAGCTCGTGCGGTTTACGGATCGCGACAAGATCGGCGCCTCGTTCCTCTTTGATGACATGATCGCGCCCGAGGGCTCGTATCTCAACGATGTGCGCATCGACACGAAAGACGGCTTCGCGTGGATCTCCGACTCGGGACTGGGCGCGATCGTTGGAGTTGACCTGACGACCGGCCGCGCGATGCGGTTTCTTGAGGACCACCCCTCGACCAAAGCGGTTCCGGGAACAGAAGCAGTCATTGGCGGCAAGCCGTGGTTGCGCGATGGCAAGACGCCCATGATCAACTGCGACGGCATCGCGCTCTCGCCCGAGGGTGATTACGTTTATTACCAGGCGCTGACCGGGCGCGATCTGTACCGCGTGCCGACGCTGGCGATGAAGGCGGCCTTACGGCCCGATGGCGAGTGGGAGGGGCGCTTCACCGGCGCCACCGCGATGACCGTGAACGATCACGTCGAGCCGATGGGGCAGACGTTTATCACCGACGGCATGATCATGGACGAGAACGGGGTGCTGTATTTCACCGCTCTCGAGCGTGACGGGATCACTGCACGTCTGCCCAGCGGCGAGCTGATCAACGTGACGGCCGACGAGCGGATCAGCTGGCCCGACAGCCTGGCGATCCACGGCGGGCGTTTGTACTTCACAACGGCGCGGATCCACGAGACCGGCTTTGGCAGGTTTGAGGGGCCGTTCGCGGAGGGGCCTTATGGCGTGTTCCGTGTGCCGTTGGTTGAGGTGGAGTAAGTTCTAGACCACACGACCCTCGCCCGCCTCGCTGCGCTCGGCACCCTCTTCTGCGGGACGCGGGAGAGGGAGGAGTTTGAATGGCCACGATCTTTCTCAATGGCGAATTTATCGAGGACGGGTCGCCTGCGATGGTGTCCGCGTTCGATGCGGGCTTTACGCACGGCGTCGGGCTCTTCGAGACGATGAGCGCGCGCAAGAACGACGCGGGCGAGTTCGAGGTCGTCCGGCTGCTGGATCACATCGATCGTCTGGGCGAGTCGGCCAAGCAGCTTCGGCTGACGACCGAGCTGCGCAGGCCCGCGCTCGCCGAGGCGGTCAAGAGAACGGCTGCCAAGTGCGGGCTCGATCGCCAGCGGATCCGGCTGACGATCACGGGCGGCGACCTGAACCCACTGGCGGCGGCCAAGAACGGCGAAGCACCAAGGCACGATCCGACGATCCTCATCGTTGCCCAGCCGGCGACGGAGTATCCCGATCAGATGTACGAGCAAGGCGTGGCGGTGGCGCTGGCGGATCTGAAGGTGAACCCGCTGGACCCGATGACTGCGCACAAAACGCTGAACTACTGGGGCAGGCTGGGCGAACTCCAGAACGCCTCGGCCAAGGGCGCGGCAGAGGCCCTGGTGTTTCAGGTGACCAACCACCTTGCGGGTGGGTGTGTGTCCAATGCGATCCTTGTGAAGGACGGCCGGATCGTGACGCCGGTCGTTCGCGGCGAGGAAACGCCGGGGGGCCTGCCAAGCCCGGTTTTGCCGGGCATCACACGCGCGGAGGTGCTTGATATCGCAAGGCGCCGGGACATCGAGACGACGAGCCGGATGCTGACGATCGACGATGTACTCGGCGCGGACGAGCTGATGCTGACCAATTCGAGCTGGGGCATCTTGCCGGTGGTGCGTGTGGAATCGCAGAACATCGCCAGTGGCGAGGTCGGGGCGGTGACGAAGAAGCTACTCAGCGAACTCGTCTTCTGATTCAAGCGGCAGTCTGATTTATCAACCTAGAAAGCGGATCTGAGCGGCTGTCCCGAGGGCGTCCAGCGCCAGATTCAGGATGATCGCAAGGGCGGCAAACATCGCGGTGCGCATGATCGGCTGGCTTGCCTGGATGTGTCGCCCCGCGATGACGCCGGGGATCACGATCGCAAGCGGGAAGGTCCAGGCGCCCAGCGCAAAGGTGGCGAGTTTGAGGTGGGCGGCGGCCGTGAGCACGCCCGCGGTCGAGAGCCCCGCGATGGGCGCGGTCATGGTCAGCAGCGATCGGGCTTTGCGGGCGGTTTCAGTCATGGTCTTGATCGCCCGCGAGGTTGCGTCGTTGTGGGAGCGGGCCGTTGGGCTCGGGTTTGTTGGGGACGTTGCCCTCGTAGACGAAGTCGGGGTCGAATTTTTTGCCGCACTCGGGGCAGGTGCGGATCCACGGCGTTTCGATAAGGGCCGAGAGATCGTGGCCGCAGTGTCGGCAGTGGAGGATGGGCTTTGGGCCGGTCACGGGTGATTGTTGGGCGCTTCGGGCGGGCAGGGCTGGCCGGGGGATGGTCAAGCGGTGGCGCCCTGAAACTAGTCCCGATCAATGACACGGACGTTGTCTCGGCCGTCGGTGCGGAGGGGGCCGACGTGGGCGTTTGGTTTGTCCAGGCCCGTAAAGACGCGTTTGAGTTTGAGGTAGATGAAGAAACCGATCCCGAAGATGAGGATCAGGGCCATGATCGGGATGATGAGGATGAGCAGGGCGACGAGGACGATGAGTGTGAGTAAGAGGTGGATAGCCGAGGCGATCGGGCCGCGGGGGCGGTTCTGGTGCTGGCGCATCTTCAGGCGGAAGGCCTGAACCTGATCGGCGTACTGCTGTGTGCGTGTCGGGTCCACGGCAGAGTCTATAGGTGCTGAGTACTGAGGATTACAGGTGATCGACATCCACTGAAAGGGTGATTCGTCATGGGGAAGAATTGTCGGTTAGCGGGCGGGTGGTCTTGAATGTGACATGGGCTGCCCATGTTCGTAAAACGATAGGGAGACGTTTCCTAGCCGACAGATACACTCACCCTTGATGCCCACAGACTCCAAGCCACAACATGATGGTGCACTCGGCGGTTCGATCGAATCGTCCGATAAGCCCTTCGTGCATCTGCACTTGCACTCAGAATTCTCGCTGCTCGACGGCGGGAATCGGCTCGACAAGCTCGTGAAGAGAACACGTGAGCTGGGCATGAACAGCCTGGCGGTGACGGACCACGGCAACATGCACGCGGCGGTGAACTTCTACCGCAAGGCCCGGGCCGAGGGGATCAAGCCGATTCTGGGCGTCGAGGCGTACGTCGCCCCCAAGAGCCGACTCGATAAGACGTATACGGGCGTGTCCGACGGCGGGTACCACCTTGTGTTGCTCGCTGAGAACGAGACGGGCTGGAAGAACCTGCTCTATCTGTGCTCCGAGGCGTATCTGACGGGGTTCTACTTCAAACCGCGGATGGATAGGGAGCTGCTCGAGCAGCACAACTCGGGGCTGATCGCGATCAACGGGCACCTCGGCTCTGAGATGGGCGAGCACCTGCTCGACTACGAAACCTCGGGCGGCATTAAGGGCGGCGACAAGTCGCTCTACGAGAAAGCGGTCGAGAGCGCCCAGTGGCACGCGAGGGTGTTTGCGGATGAGGGGACCGGGCCGCGGTTCTACGTCGAGATGCAGCACCACATCGCTGAGCAGATCGCGATCAATCCGCACCTGATCCGGATCGCGCGGGAACTCGATTTGCCGCTGGTGTGCGATAATGACAGCCACTTTTTGCATGCCGAGGATCACGATGCGCACGACACGCTGATCTGTATCTCGACGGGCAAGAGCAAGTTCGATGAAAGCCGGATGCGTTATACGCCCGAGCTCTACGTCAAGAGCCCGGAGCAGATGTGGGAGATCTTCGGCTCGCCCGAGTACAACAATTCGGAGTACGGGCGGGCGGGCGAGGAGTCGCTGCTCAACACGCAGAAAATTGCGGACCGGTGCAATCTTGAGTTGCCGGAGGATGAGAACCACGCGCCGGTTGTGGTGGTCAAGGCGCCGCCGAAGAAGGAACTGCCTTCGCACGACGACGCGGACTTTGCGGGCGACCTGACGGCGTGGTTCAAGGCGTACTGCGCTCACTTCGAGCTTGAGCCCGCCAACGATCCTGATCAGGACCAGGCGTCGCTGACGGTTGAGTGCGACAAGACGCTCAGGCTGCTCTGCGAGGCGGGGATGGTCTGGCGATACGGGCCGGAGATTCTCAAGGCCAGGCACAAGGACATCGAGGGCGCGTGCGACGAGCCGAAGCTTGAGGGTGACGATCTCGACAAGTGGCGCAAGTGGGCCAGGCTCAACCGCGAGCTGAAGATCCTATCCGACAAGCTGATCAGCGCGTACTTCCTGATCGTGTGGGACTTCGTCAACTGGGGGCGCCAGCGGGGCATCCCGTCGATCGCGCGTGGTTCGGGCGTGGGGACCATGACCGGGTTTGTGCTGGGTCTCTCCAACGCCTGCCCGGTGCACTACGGCCTGCTTTTCGAGCGGTTCACGGACCCCGACCGATCGGAATACCCCGATATCGATATCGACCTCTGCCAGGACGGGCGGGGCGATGTGATCAACTACGTGCGCGAGAAGTACGGGCACGTGGCGCAGATTATCACGTTCGGGACGCTCAAGGCCCGGGCTGCGGTGCGCGATGTGGGGCGCGTGCTCGAATACCCGCTCTCCGACACGGACAAGCTGGCCAAGCTGATCCCGGAAGAGCTCGGTATCACGCTCGACAAGGCGCTCAAGCAGGAGCCGGACCTCAAGAAGCTCTACGACACGGACGAGGTCGCCAAGCGTGTGATCGATAACGCGCGGGTCATGGAGGGCCAGGCACGGCACAGCAGCGTGCACGCGGCGGGCGTGATCGTGGCGACGCGGCCCCTGCACGAGGTCGTGCCGTTGTATCGCCAGAGCGGCGGGGGCGAGAACGAGATCGTCACGCAGTGGGACGGCCCGACGTGCGAATCCGTCGGTTTGCTCAAGATGGACTTTCTGGGCCTGCGCACGCTGAGCGTCATCGAGCGCGCCAAGCAGCTCATCAC
>CAXBOF010000182.1:0-5231 GCA_963977205.1 uncultured Phycisphaera sp.
CCGACAGAAAGTCGGCTTACTGCTTGATGAGTTCCATCTTGATGCTGCAACACTGCATCGTGGCCCGGATCTCGTTATTTGCGCCTTTAACCAGTCTCCGCGCGTACGCGAGTTGGTGGTCCGAGTTGGTCACGTAATCGGCACGGAACCGCGTCGTTTCCCCGATCGCCGGCGCCTTCGCCCATCGCAGGCCAAGCTCCGGATTCGTGACGGCTGCGCGGTACGCATCGATCCGCGTCATGACAGTCGGCTCGTCATACAGATAGATATCGATTGCATGAAGCATCCGACCGCCGGGCTTGAGGAGCCTTGCCATATCCGCAAAGCAGATAGCGAGCATCTTGTCCGGCACGTGCTCGATGACCGAAATTGAGAAGATCGCATCAAACGAGCCATCCTCAAGGGATTCGTCGAACTCGCCCATATAAGAACGCACGACCTCGACACCCGGAATCTCGGGGACTTCCTTGGGCCCAACGCCGAGGCCCTCGAGCTTGTCGATGTTGACGCACGTGTTGTTCGGGGCCAGATGGCGGAGCAGACGCGAATCGCCGCCACCGATCTCGGCAATATTGAGCCCATTGCTCTGGCCCAGCTCAGCCATGATCCAGGCGTCCTGAAAGCTCTTGAGATTGCGTGCCTTCGTATCCACGAAGCCCGCGTCCCACCAGTCAAACATTTCCCGCTTGCGGATGAAGTCGTACAAGCTCAGGAGCCCCCCGGCATTCGAAGCGGAACACTCCGAACCGCGAATCATACCGCCCGCACCGGCGATTCGTCCTGAGAATTGACACCCTTTGGGGCCAGAGTCCCGTGATCACAGCAGTATTGAGCCGGGCCGGCCGTGTACGATACCGCAGTCGGGCACCGCTACAGAAATGATGACCACGTCGCACCAGGGAGGGTCGCGCAATGGACGTATTCGAGATCGAGGGCAGTCGGCGTCTTTCGGGTGAGATCGCGGTCAACGGCTCAAAGAACGCCGCCCTCCCGCTCATGTCGGCCGCCCTGCTCACCCAGGAGCCCGTCAGACTCGACGATGTGCCCGACCTCTCCGACATCCGCAACATGCAGAACCTGCTCACCGAGCTCGGCTGCGCGGTCGAACGCACCGGCAAGCACTCCTGCATCCTCCATACCACCGACAGCACCGAGAGCCACGCCCGATACGACATCGTCAAGACCATGCGCGCCAGCGTCTGCGTACTCGGCCCGCTCTTGGCTGCCCGCGGCAAGGCCCGCGTGTCGCTCCCCGGCGGCTGCGCGATCGGGCAGCGCCCCATCGACCTGCACCTCAAGGGCCTCGAAGCCCTCGGCGCCTCCTTCGAACTCGAAGAGGGCGACGTCATCGGACGCGTGCCCGGCGGACGACTCATGGGCAACCGCATCTTCCTCGGCGGCGCGTTCGGCTCGACAGTTCTCGGCACAGCCAACATCCTGTGCGCCGCCACACTGGCACAGGGCACGACCGTCATCGAGTCGGCCGCCTGCGAACCCGAGATCGTTGACCTTGCCAATCTGCTCACCGCGATGGGCGCCAAGATCACCGGCGCCGGTTCGCCACGCATCACCGTCGAGGGTGTCGACCAGCTCGGGGGCGCTAGCCACCAGATCATCCCCGACCGCATCGAGGCGGGCACCTTCATGGTGGCCGCGGCGATCACCGCGGGGGAACTGACGATCACCAACTGCCCGCTCGATGCATTGATGGCTGCGACCAACTGCCTCGAGCAGATCGGTGTCGAGGTCGAAGCGCTCGACGACGCCAGCTCGATGCGCGCCCGCGTCCGCGTCGCCGGCGGACGGGCACTCCGCCCCTGCGACATCACGACCCAGCCCCATCCGGGTTTCCCGACCGACCTGCAGGCGCAGTTCATGGCCCTGCTCACACTCGCCGACGGCACGAGCGTGATCACCGAAAAGATCTTCCCGGAACGCTTCCTCCACGTCGCCGAGCTCTCCCGCATGGGCGCCCAACTCTTCCGCCAGGGACCCACCGCGATCGTCTCGGGCGTCCGCCGCCTCGTCGGCGCACCCGTGATGGCCTCGGACCTTCGCGCCTCAGCGGGACTGGTCCTCGCAGGCCTGGCCGCCGAGGGCACGACGCGTGTGCTCCGTGTGTATCACCTCGACCGCGGCTACGAGAAGCTCGAAGAACGGCTGGCGAAAGTTGGGGCGAGGATTAAGAGGGTGAGTGAGGAGGAGTAATACGATTATTGAAACAGGGAATCTCGATTATCAATGATGAGCGAATCCACTCATAACGAGTTCATGCGAGCAAAAGCATGTCCGACTCGACCGGTCCGACGATCGCCTCGATATCTTCAATGATGCGGTAGTACTCCTCCGACTTCTGCAGCGCCTCCCACACCGTGCGGAAGACCGCTTCCGGATCGTCGCCGCCGATGCTGAGCACGAACTCGGCGGTCCGCGTCACCTCATCCTCGTCGCCCGCTCGGTGCACGCTGAAGCCGCCGAACTCCTGCGGGCCGACCTCGATCGACGCGCCCAGGAACGCGAACGGGCAGTCCGGGGCGTGCGCCCGCATCATCGCGGTCATCCTCTCGGCGAAAGCGTCGCATCGCATTGTGATGGCCGCATTGTGAAAGTGCCCGTAGCCCTCCAACTCCGCCATCGCCGTCCGGACATCGGTGCGCTCGGCGATCTCATCAGGGTTCTCTTTGTCAGAGAATGGTGTTTGCAGGATCTCGATGTAGGAGATGCGGGTCGGCTTGATAATCCTCAATACATGGTCGATCTCTGTCAGCGACGGTTGATTTGTATTATATAAATCAAGACTTGACCACAAACTCATCTAGCGTCCTCTCAGTTAATTCCAGAATAGACATGGATCAGGGCGGCGTGGTTCGCGACGGCCGTCATATCGCCGGTCAACGTCCGGTACAAATCCACAGCCGTCTCGCCGAGCGTCATCATCTTATCCTCGTTATCGGGGTCATTCTGGTGAGCTAGATAATACCGTTCAATATCCTCAAACTTTGAGTTGTACTGATCGGGCTGCAGAATCACCCACGCTGCGCTGGCAACACCGAAGATAGAAGCGACTCCGAAAGCTGCCTTCCACTTTGAGTTTATGTGCCAAGAAGCCGATGCAGTCCAGCGATGTTTGGGATTCATATAATATATCTTTTGTCTTGACCAGACTCTTCTAAGGCGTTCTTTTTGAACAGGATCGATGCTCCCACTCGCCGATGTCTTGACATCTACAACCGAGCAGCGGGCCGGGTCGAGAATGTCGCCCTGCTGGGGGTTGTAGCCTCTCTTCATGACGACCAAGTCGCATTGAACCATGGTGGCGTTCCCGGCGCCGTTGTGGCCCTCAAGCGTCATGATCTCTAGCGTATCCATGTTGACCAGCATTCCCGATCGAACGCGGGCGTTGCCCGTGAAGTGATCGGTCACGCGGGCGTGGACCTCCTTGCCGTAGGCGCCCGGGTCGGCCGGGTTGCCCGGCGTCCAGTCCGCCGCCTTCATCGCGCCCGTGATCTCGTCGATGGCCTTGCAGATCCGGTTCTCCAGCGGCTCGAAGTACGAAGCGGTCGTGCCGAGGGTCAGCGGCACCGCAGCCGACGGGTTGTATTCAAGAGCAAGGGCATCCGACCACGGCGAGGGCACCAGCCACGGATCCGTCGCCGATGGCTGCGGCCCCGGCACGTCCGCGAGGCGGAAGTCGACCGACTCGTAGAGCCCGGATCCTGTAGCGGTCAGCGGCAAGGCGAACCCGCCGACATCGACAGTGTCGCTCATGTACGACGTCGATCGCGGGTCGATGATGCGCACCCGATGGCGGACATACTGCCCCTCCCCGTAGGCGTCCGCATTCTCATCGTCGGCGTCCAGATCGCTCCGAAGCGCCACGCCCGAGGGCAGCATCTCCCCCGACGGGTTGTTGTCCCCCATCAGCACCACTTCCGTCGCCGTCATCCGTACCGCGTCCCTCGGCTTGGTCGAGCCGGCGATCCCGGGCGACAGCTCCGCCCGGATCACCACGTCGCCCACTCGACGACTCGGCATCACGGGCTCAACCCACAGCGTCACTTTCTCTGCCGGGATCGCCATCGTGCCGTCCTGCGGCTCGACCAACCCGAACGCACTCAGAGGGATCCACTTGCCGACAGGGATGAAGTCGCCCCCATCCAGAATGGATCGAGGATCGCGCGAGGGACCGCGGCTGCGCCAGAGACGCACCTGCTCATCCGGCTCGTATGCCCGCTCGAAGCCGGCAAGATCATCCGTAAGACCGATTGGTGGGCGCGCAACTGGATATGAGAATTTGACTGAAGCGAAATCACAGACCGGCCCGTCAACATCGAACACCATCGGCACGAGCATCTCGTCGCCGCCCTCGTCGTCTTCGTCAATGGCGTCAACATCGAGCATGTTGATGCCGTCGATAAAGCCTGGCAACCCGTCGTTGTCGTAATCATAGATATTGGTGAGCGCCACCTTCCCGGGTGACTCATCAGTCGGCCAATGCGCGTACTCGGCCAGTTCCTCATCCTCATCACGTTCCGGGCTGTCTAGGGCGTCGTCGTTATCGCCGTCGATGTCGAGATCGAGTTCAACGACTCGCACCTTTCCCTGCACACCGAGTCCGCCACAAGGCGAAGGAACTGTCGCGCTGACGATGACGGTACCCGGCGAATCAACGAGTACGGTGCATCGACTTATACCCCAATCCGAATGGGATATATTGTCGATTGTTCCCCCACTGACAGTCCAACTGACGCTTGCACCCTGTGCCGTAGACGCTGTCCAGAAGTTCAACTGTGTCGGGCCATCCCCCGGAAAGATGGCTGCATACTTCCCGAGCGACTGCCCAATGAGTATCAGAATACAGTTTTCTGGATTCTCTTCTATATCTACCCAATTCTCTTCATTGTCGAATAGACAAGTTACTTTCGTTTCGTCTTCATCATCTTGATCACTGTCATCATCATCGCCATCGCCATCGCCATCTCCGCCTCCACCCCCTCCGCCGCCTCCGCCGCCACCGTCTCCTCCACCACCGCCGCCACCATCACCTGACTGCCCGCCACCGCCTCCTGACCCACCGCTTCCGAAGCCGCCGTCAGTTGTACGATTGAGAATTGCTTCTCCTGTCGTAGACACGCCCGGATCAGTGCCGGGTACCCAGAACGGCAACCTGCCGTTTGGTACTTCCGGGGCGCCGTTCTGCCAGGCAGCCGTCGCCACCGACACATCGTCCA
>CAXBOF010000183.1:0-5230 GCA_963977205.1 uncultured Phycisphaera sp.
GACCAACCAGGTCTCGGACATGTGCAACGACCTCGTCGATGCGTACCGGGAGCTCTCGGGGGAGATCGACAAGCTCTCGGTCTGCGGCGAATTCAACGGCATCATCCGGCAGGAACTCGAGATCGAATCGCTCTTGCGGGTCGTGCTCGAATTCATCCTGGCCAAGACCGGCCCGACCAACGCGGCGATCTACTTGCCCTCATCGGGCAGCGAGTTCAGCCTGGGCGCGTACGTTAACGCGGACATCCCAAAGGCAAGTGTCGATGCGCTCCTGGATCATCTGGCCGACGTGCTGGCGCCGCGGTTCGAGCAGCGGCCGGGCGTGCACCAGTACGACACGCGCCGGGATGTCGCAAGACTCATGGGCCCGGATGCCCACTGGCTGCCCGAGCAGACGCTCTTGGCGTTCCCGTGCCTGCACAACGACGAGTGCCTGGCGGTCGTGACGCTCTTCCGCGACGACCACGAGCACTTCTCGGGCGAGACGGTCAAGCTGCTCGACACGATCAGTGCGCTGTTCAGCCGCCAGCTGGCGCGGATCATCCACGTCCACCACCGCCACCTGCCCAAGCACAAGTGGGGCGCGATCGGCGATGCACCCGAGAGCTACGACTACGACGAGTACGAGGGGCCGGACGATATCGATCTGGCGGCGTGAGTAACCCCGAATCCGATTCTTGGTGAGCCCTTTCCGTGAGGAAGGGGCTTTCTCTTTGAGGTTTGCACCCCCGCTCACGCGGGGGGCACGTATTGAAATCTGCGCATCTGTTTACCCAAGAAGCTCGCGGCGGGGCAGATATCCACAATCGGATAGAATCGCATCACGGCCGGTGCTGCCCCGATGGGCCGGGAAAGGTTTTGGTGCGCGATGATCGACAATCTCTTTGAGAACGGCGGGATCTGGTTCACGATTCCCGCGATCCTCGGGTCCGTCTACTTCCTCTTTCAGATCTTCATGGGCGGCATCGGGGGCGATCTCGATCTGGACATGGATGCCGACTTCGACACGGGCGTGGGGCATGGCGATACGCCCGGGGCCGAGGTCGGGGTGCTCAGTCTTCAGACGCTCTCGGCTTTCTTTATGGCTAGCGGCTGGTCGGGGTTCGCGGCTCTGCGGCTGCTCGACGTCGGGATGACCGGGGCTGTGACGATCGCGCTGATCACGGGCGTGGTCTTTGCGTGGGCCCTTGTGTGGCTCATGCGGAAGATGATGCGTCTTCAGAATTCCGGGAATGTGAGGCTCGGGCAGACCGTGGGGCTGGACGGGGATGTGTACATCCAGGTGCCGCCGGCGGGTCAGGGGTCCGGGCGGGTAAGGCTGATCATGGGCACCCGCCAGCGGGAGTTCAGCGCGGTCCAGCCGGGCACTGAGCCGATCGCGTCTCGGACGCGGGTCCGGGTTGTTCACGCGGACACCACAACCAATACACTGACCGTCGAGGCGTTGTCGTAAGCATGCAAGGGGAACAGATGACCGAATTATTGACTCTCGCGCAGACCACCGATGACGGTGTCGGCAAACTCATACTGGTGCTGATAGCAGTGGCTGTCGTGCTGGTGCTCTTCCTGCTCGTCTTCCTGGCGACGCGGTACAAGCGGTGCCCTTCCAATCGGGTGCTGGTCATCTGGGGTCGAGGCGGGGGCAAACAATCGGCGCGGTGCTATCACGGCGGCGGCCAATTCGTTTGGCCCGTCATCGAAGACTACGCCTACATGAGCCTTGAGCCGCTCGTGATCGATATCCCGCTCGAGGGGGCGCTCTCACTCAACAACATCCGCGTGAACGTGCCCTCGACATTCACCGTAGGTATCGCCACCGACCCGGTCCTGATGACCAACGCGGCCGAGAGACTGCTGGGGCTCAATCAGCCGGCTGTGCGCGAGCAGGCGCAGGACATCATCTTGGGTCAGCTGCGCCTGGTGATCGCGACGCTCTCGATCGAGGAGATCAACAAGGACCGTGAGAAGTTCATGGGCCTGATCAACGAGAACGTGGCGCAGGAGATCAACAAGGTCGGCCTCGAGCTCATCAACGTGAACGTCCGTGACATCACGGACGAGTCGGGTTACATCAAGGCCATCGGTCAGCGGGCCGCGGCCGACGCGATCAACAAGGCCAAGGTCGAAGTGGCCCAGGCCGACCGCGACGGTGCGACGGGTGAAGCGATCGCTCAGCGTGAGCAGACGGTCAGCGTTGCCAAGGAGCAGGCGACAGCGACCGAGGGTCAGAAGCAGGCCGAGCAGTCCCAGCGTGTTGCGGTGGCGACGCTCGAAGCGACCGCGGTGCAGGGCGAGGTGCAGAGCAAGCGCGACCAGGACATCGCGATCGCCGAGCGTCAGGCCGAGACGATGGCTGCGTCCAAACGGGCCGAGCAGAGCCAGCGTGTGCAGGTCGCCGAGGCCGAGGCGCGTGCGACCGAGGGCGAGAACACGAGCCGGGCACAGATCGCCGAGTCGAACGCGAAGCTCGCTGAGATCCGGGCCGAGGCCAAGCGCCGGGCGGATGTGGCAAGTGCCGAGGCATACGAAGCGATTCTCAAGGCCGAGCGTGAGCAGGAGATCGCACGGCTCGGCAAGGAGCAGCTGGCGCCGCAGGAAATCGAGAAGCAGCGCATCGAGATCGCGGCAGAGGCCGAGGCCGAGAAGCGCCGGCGTGAGGCCAGGGGTGAAGCGGATGCGATCCTGCTGAAGTACGAGGCCGAGGCGGCGGGTGTGCAGAAGGTGCTGGAGGCCAAGGCCGAGGGCTACCGCAAGCTCATGGAGGCTGCGGCAAACAATCCGAACGTCGCGCCGACACTGCTCATGATCGAGCAGCTCCCCGAGATCGTCCGCGAGCAGGTCAAGGCGATCCAGAATCTCAAGATCGACAAGATCACCGTCTGGGATTCGGGAAACGGCAATTCGATCCTCGAGGGCAAGGGCGGCGGCTCGACCGCCAACTTCCTGAGCGGCCTCATCGGCTCACTCCCGCCCGTGCACGAGCTCGCCCAGCAGGCGGGCGTGGAACTGCCCGGGTATCTGGGGCGCGTGGCCGAGTCGAAAGCGCCCAAGCCCGACGGCGAAGAGAAGGCGTAAAGAACGTGTCTCTCTCGCAAGCAGGGAGACTCTTCTAATCGAACACCGACGGGCCCCATCGCTCAAGCGAGGGGCTCGTTTTTTATTCTGCACCGACGCGATCAAAGACAAGTACGAACGCTTCACGCCCCGAATCCTCGGGGAAGATCACCTTGGCGGTCATCTTGTCGCCATCGCGGTCATAGGTGATCGCTTCGAGATCGTCACCCTCTTCAAACTCGAACCGCACGCTGTCTTTGTCGACGAGAACAGCCTTGGCCTGAATCGGCCCATCGGCCTCGGACTTCCAGGGCACGAGCGCGGTGTCGAAGTGGCGCAGGCGGTACACGATGCCGTCGTCTACTTCGGTGAGCGTCATGATCTCGACGAGCTGGACAGCCCCGTCGCCGGTCATGCGGAAGACGCCGGTGAGGTTGCCCTCTTCGGGCGGGAGCCAGGTTTCCTCGATGAGCGAGCCGTGGGATTCCCCGCGCCAGGAGCCGGTGAGGAACCCCAAGTCCTCGATCGCCACGGCTGGCATCGGGGGCGCTTGCAGCAAAGCAGAGGCGACGAACGCGGCGACGTGAATCATGCGGGTGAACTCCTGTCGATCAGTCTTCGAAGTAGTCGTCCACGTCGTCGGGCGCATCGGCCCAGTCGGCGTCGGTGAAGATCGGGGCATCGTCCATGTCGGTGAGGTCGATCTCCATGACATCCTGCGACTGAGCGCCAGGCATGACGCGGTCGCCCATTGCGGTGTCGATGACGCCGGCCTTGCCCTTGCGCTTGCTGCGGGCCTTGATGCGCAGGCGGATGGGCACCTCGCCGAACGGGAGCAATTCGCGGAAGCGGTTCATCAGGAACCGCTGGTACATGGGCGTAAACAGGTCCGGCTTGTTGACGACGATCGTGATCGTGGGCGGGGCGATGCCGGTCTGGGCGGCGTAGTAGATCTTGGCAACATCACCCAGCTTGTTGGACGGGCCGCGCTCGGTGAGCAGCTTCTCGATCAGGCGGTTGAGTTCGCCCGTTGTGATCCGCACCCGGGCCTGCTGGGCGATCTCGCCGGCAAGGTCGATCACCTCGCGCACGTTGCGCCCCTGGGTTGCGCTGACAAACGCCAGCGGCGCGAAGCTCAGACCTCGTAGTTCTTTGCGGAGATAGTCCTCGTAATCGCCCGTTTTGACGGGCTTGCCCTTGCGTCCGATCTCGCCCTCGGCAAGGTCCCACTTGTTGATCACGATGATCACCGGTACGCCCGCGTCGATCACCATTTTGGCGAGCTGGTTGTCGACGTGGCTGATTTTCTCTGTCGAATCGACCAGGAACAGCACCGCGTCGGCCCGCCTGAGCGAACGCTGGAGCCGATCCAGCGCGAACCACTCGACGCGCCCGGTGAACGATTTCTTGCGGCGTAAACCCGCGGTGTCGATCGCGGTGACAACCTTGCCATCCATCTCGAAACGCACGTCGACGGCATCGCGCGTCGTGCCGGCGATCTCGCTGACGATCACGCGCGGCTCGCCCGCCAGCGTGTTGATCAGCGTGCTCTTGCCGGCGTTGCGCTTGCCGACGATCGCAAGGCGCAGGTCGCTTGGCGCTTCGGGCGTGGATTCGAAATCCTTGACCAGGTCGTGGAGCTTCTCGAAGAAGTCGCGGCGCATGTAGTTGTTGATCGAGCCGATCATCAGCGGTTCGCCGAAACCCAATCCTGAGAGCTCGTAGCCGTGGGCTTCCCACTTGGGGCCATCGATTTTGGTGGCGACCATGACGACGGGGACCGGGTTGTTGCCGTCGCCCTGCTCGCGGCCGAATTTTTGCTCGCGGAGCATCTTGGCGATCTCTTCGTCGCGCGGCGTGATGCCGACCTGCGCATCGATCGCAAACAGCACGAGGTCGGCCGAGCCGACGGCCTGGGCGATCTGCCACTCGATCTGCTCGGTGAGCAGCGTCAGGTCCTTACCCGCGTCGTCGTACCGCTGCCCGTCGGCGACGTACACGCCGAAGCCGCCGGTGTCGATGATCTCGATATCGACGCCCTTGGTCTCGCCCTCGGGGTCTTCGAGATGGACGATCGTGCTTACACGGTCGCGCGTCACGCCGGGCAGGTCATCGACGATCGAGACCTTCTCCCGGGCGAGCAGGTTCATGAGCGAGCTTTTGCCGACGTTTGGTC
>CAXBOF010000184.1:0-5225 GCA_963977205.1 uncultured Phycisphaera sp.
CCCGAGCTGTTCCCCGGTCCACGCATCCCCGCCGGTCCGGGATGGCAGCGGCTGCAGCACAATGCACGCACTGTCTTCCCGCTGAAACTCGGCGCCCTCGATGACGACGAGTCGCCGGTCGGTCCTGGGGTTGCGTCCGCCGATGCCGCGCCCCCCAGGCAAAACTGCAAACGCCTCTGGCGGCAGGTCGTCCAGTGCATCGTGCTCGCCGCGGAGTGCGCCCACCTGCTGCCAGAACTCGGACGCCGCATACGGTTCGTTCAGAATGAGTTTCCGCAGGGCTTCAAACCTGTGCTGGTTCCACGGGTCCACCCGCATCAACTCAATTAGAGCGCGCGTGTCCGGTCCCACTGGGGCTGGCGTCAGCTGCTCCCGCAGTTTGGCTGCCATTGGACTCCCTCTCCAAGAAACTGGCTACTCTTCTGCCGCTTCGGAGCTTTTGCACATCCGGCAGCACATTCCGGAAATGGCGCCCGACACGCAAACAATCGGGCATGCGAGGATGTCAAGAATCATGCCCACGACCACAAACATGGCGCCCGTTCCGACTAGCCTGTTCAGACCATATAACGGTTCGGGCTGGCTCTGTCATCGCCGTGGCAATGGATGCGTTGGCGTTGGCCACCGTGATTTATGGGGCGACGTGCGCATCGCTGTCGCTCTACAGTGGAATCATCACCGCAATCGTGGCCGCTTCGGCACTGGCGGTGGGCTTCTCCGAGCAGCAAGCCGGCAAAGAGAATGTCGTGGGTGGCCGACTGACCCGACTTGCCGTCGTCTATGCGTGCATCGTCTCGACGGCCGCCTCGCCCACCGACTACCTCTTCGAAGTCATCGCGGGGTACTACCTTTTGGTGAGCCCGTGGCGGGCCGCATTCCGCTTACGAGGCTGACTGCGCCGCAGGTGCTTACCATCTGCATGCTGTCGGCGTCGCTGCGGACAGATCAGGTGACCCTGTCGTGCATGGTGAACGTGCTGCTGGCCGTGTCGGGCGGGAAGATGCCGCTGCGGATCCTGGCGGCCCTCGGCGGAATCGCCGCTGCCCTTCTTGCCCAGTCGGCACACGCCAAAGCGTCGAGGGAGGTCTACACGCTCGCGTACCCGTACGTCTTTGAGCTCGTGCTCGCTCGGCTGTCGCTCGTGCCCCTTATCGTGGACGTGGTGTACGCTCAGACGGGGATGCACCCCTCCCTGCGGACGGGCGAGGCCGTAGCGGCGGCCATTGTTGCACTTGCGCCATTCGGGGTAGACTGGCCACCGGTAGCCGGCTGAATCTAATCCCCAACCCCGCCTCCCGAGGGTGCCGGATGGATGGGCACAAACACTGCACTCGGCGCAGGAGTCCACCCCACCGGAACCGGGCCGACCCTGGTCCCGCGGACCCACGCGCGCAGTCGCCTCGTGCAATCGATTGCGCATCTCGACAGGGGACTCGCAGCCCTGTCCGCCTTGTCCCGCGGCGCCAGCACCAGCCAGACCGGACTCCTCGGGTCCATTTCGGCCGACGATCCGGATTCTGGCACTCTGAAACTTCCGAATCCGGACTCACAATTTCCGATGGACATTCCGCGCAATGTTGCCGCCGTGGTCGCTGGTGCGCAGGAAGCCATCGGGTCGGGTCGTCTGATGCAACGCGACGTTGGTCGCCTCGTGGCTGGTCTGACCGACGGAACCTTCGTACCCCGAACTCACACCGGGGGTGGACTCTGGGCTGCGAGCACCGTCGGAGGTCCCGGCCCGAACCGGGGCACAGGAGGAGCGCATGGCGAGACTCTGCCTTTCGATGGGCTGTCTCCAATGGCCGTCGTGGTGGTCACGGCCAACTTTACTACGCCCGCGGCGCTCGACAAGCTCTACCAGGGCGCCATCGACTACACCCTGGCCCGCCGCCCGCATTCGGAAACCCCTTCAGCGGTGCTGCACTTTGTTCGGGTGCTGCGGGACAGGGACACTGAACCCGGGCTTCCAGCCCTCTGGACCGCAGAGGCAGTAGCTTTTCAGTGCAATGCGCCGCGTGTGTAAACTGAAGTCTACACAGTCTCGTGGTGGCTGAACGTAAATCCGGGCCGAGACGCACGAGCGAGACATTGTCGCATCTGCGGCATCCATCCCACCAAATTGGAGTGTCCGCTTTTCAGAACCAGAAGGCGCAACATCGAGTCAGAAGTACGTTATGTGCTTCCTCGCCCGATACCACATGTTCAGAAAAAGGGCACGCTGGAAGATCAACGTCTAGGTATCCCAGTTTGAAGCAAGATTAGATCCGAGTGTCCTTGGTTTCAAGACACCGACCGCCCCTAACCATAGCCATACGATTGTGGGCTGCTGAACAGGTTGGAACACCTGATTTACACCGGGCCAGGTTCCGAAGAAGCTGTGTATCAGGGGATTCCGCTACTGTACATGATGGCGCCACATAGCGTCTATCTCCGCCCGGTTTTGTTTCTCCTCACCACTGACTTCTTCACTCAGATATTCCAAGATTTTCATGTGCTGGTTGTGTTTGTGGTGTGGATCGTCAGCGTGTTGGAGAGCATGGTCTCTGGCATCCATGCTATCCCTATCCCGGGCAGCCACATCAACATGCAATCCGACCAGTCGCTTGACGATTTCCAAGTTTCCTCCCATTGCTGCATACATCAGAGTCGTCACGCCAGCATCGTCTACCGCGTGGACATCACATCCAAGACCAATTAACCGGTTTACAAGTTCAAGGCTTCCTCCCTCTGCTGCACACATCAGAACAGACGTGTTTGCCCAGTCCGTATGGTGGACTTCAGCACCTTGGACGATTAGCCTTTCGGCCAGGTCAAAGTCTCCCGCGGAGGCGGCCGTCATCAGTGGGGATGGTCGCCAGTTCACAGGAGGGATTCCACGCCGGCGTGCCTTGCTCGTACGTCTTTTTTTCCCCGCAGCTGTGCCACCAAGATCTTGGACGTTGACACGATCGCCCATCGCCGGCTAGGTGTGTGTCTGTTGGGGCGGTGGCCTCTTATACGGTGGCGATATCTATCAATCTGGGGTCACGGTGGACTGGGTATAGTCCGTCCACGGATCAAGTCTCATTCTGCGTACTAGCTACCATTGTCGGCAAGACCAGCGCCAGTCAGACCGGACTTTTCGGGTCCATTTCGGCCCACGATCCGGATTCTGGAACTTTGAAACTGCCGAATCCGGACTCGCAATTTCCGATGGGCATTCCGACACTGAACCCGGGCTTCCAGCCCTCTGGACCGCAGAGGCAGTGGCGTTTCAGTGCAGTGTGCCGCGTGTGTAAACTGAAGTCTACAGAGTCTCGTGGTGCCTGAACGTAAACGACACTCGCACGCTTTCGTTGTGCGCCTTTTTGCCGTCGCGCCCGATGTGCGTTTTGCGCTTCGGAATGCCGTGGAGGTACTTCTTCTGAAACCCCGGGCCCATGAGTGTGAGCGTTCCGTGGTGCAGCGGCGCCTCTGCCACCGTCTTCTTCGTTGAGCGGTCCTTGAAGACCATCGTCCGCGACTCGCCCGCTGACAACGTGGCCACCACCCCACCGGTGCCGAGGCAGGCTTCGTCGTCTGCGTGAAACCCGATGCTGCCGTCGGGCCCGTATCGGTTGACGAGGACCGCGTTAAAGCCGGCACGCGGCACGGCACGGTTGACTGCCGCCAGAATGATGCCCAGGTCTTTTCCCATCGGCTGCGCCTCGTGTGTGCTCGATCCCGAATAGGTGTACGGCACAACCGGTTCGTCCGCAAAGAGTCCGACGTCGCGGGGCTGGCGGCATAGCTTCCCAAACACCGTGATGGGCGGTCGCTCCGTCAGGCGGGGCCTCGTGTGCGCAAGCGCACCAAGCAGGTGGCACTCAAGCTCTCGCGGAATCCACATCGTGCTGAGATCCCCGCCCAGCGGGCCCGAAACCGCGCCCACAGCAAGGGGCACCGGGGTCCCGCCCACTCCAGAGCCCCTCCGCAGTGGCGATGGGACCTCGGGGCTCGACAGTCGCCTTTTGGTCGCCATGATTCCCGGGTTATGGTTCCAATATTAGCGGATGCGCATATGTATGCCAATTCCGGCACCGCAGCCGGATACGAGCACAGGGCCCTGCTCGCCATGCTCCGACTCACCAGGATTGCGACCCTCATCCACGGGAGGGGCGATGCCGTGCTGCAGGCCACTCTGGTGCCGTGTGGCAGGCGCGTCGTTGCCCACATTGTCGACCGCGATGTCACCGTCGAGGTCGACAGGCGGCACAGCTCGGATCCAACCATCAGGGCGCTCGTGGACGACGCCATCGACAAGCAGCGGATGCTGATGGAGGGAAACCCGGACCACATGTTCTAGGCTGCGCCCGGACTGTACAAGCATGAGTACTGCCGCCCCACGCACCACGTGTCCAAGCGCACGCCGACGATGCGACCTTCGGCCCGAAAGGTCAAGGCCAACTACCGCCGAAAGGCGTCCGGAAAGCGTGCAGCCCGCGTGTAGGTGCAGAGCATAAGGCACATGTATTCGTAGGCCAACTCCCCGTTCCATGGACGAGAGCGCATACCTGACAAAGGCACACCCGCCTGGCGACGACGGTGCCATTGTCGTGGTGGCCACCATGATGTTCGAGGGAAAGGAGGCCATGTTCCCGGGGTGTCTCATGTACCACCGGCCGCCCCCCGATTCTCCGCACTCTCTCGACTTCGTCCGAACAAAGCGGTCGGCCGCCGAGATGGACGACCCGCTCGATCCCATCACGAGCAAGTTCTGGGTCACATCGCTCGCTTCGGATGCAACCATGGGCGGCAACCCCGACGCCGTTGTCGCGGGCATCTGCATCTCAGAGTCGCCGCGGCGCACGGGGCCCGCCCAGCTCGCCCTAATGGTCTCGGGCGTCGCCACGCTCAAGCTGAACCCCCCCATAACACCCGACCCGTCCCCCGGAGAACTCCTCGTCGTCGACCGGGAACCAACAGAGCCCTCGAAGCACATCCTCCGGGCCACCCGCTTCCTGCCCCCAGGCCGTCGATACCTCCTCCACTGGCCGCCCAGCATCAAATCCGACGACGTCTTTGGCAGTGGCAACGACCCATTCGAAGGTCTTGTCGGCCAACTGTCCGAAGTCCCCCAGTTCACGCCCCCCGAGCCGGGACGCCCGAATTTAGCCTCTGCTGCCAAATACCTGTCTTTCATGGCGGGCAAAGGTGTCACGCCGGATGCCGTCTACACCGACCTCTTGACCTTTGAGGAAGGTCGA
>CAXBOF010000185.1:0-5221 GCA_963977205.1 uncultured Phycisphaera sp.
ACACTATCGGCTGGCGAGGGCCGCATGTCAAGCGGGTTGCTGATTGCTGGGTTGAGGGATCGGGCGGGCAGTGTGATCAGCGGCGGTCGCTTGCGTCAGTGACCCCCTGAACTGGCTCGATCGGGATGTCGTCGGTGCTGGGGGGCTCTGGTGCTCTGAGCCGAAGAGCCATGGCCTGGGCCTGCCGGCTGTAGTCGATGGATTCGCCGAGGATGCGAGTGGCCTCCTGATCGGCGTGGAATCCGCGCGAGTTCTCGCTCGAGATGTAGTCGAGCCGCCACATTGCTTTCCGCTGAAGATCGTAGACGGGCTTGAGGTCTTCCTCGCTCGCACCTGCGGCTTTGGCTTCAAGGATCGCGTCGAGCATCTCGGTCATGGCGTTGGCCGCCCGATCCATGTGCGCCATGGTTCGGTTCTGGATGGTTTCCACTTTCTCGCGCAGCGTGATTTCGTCGTCGTTGTGACACTGCTGGCACGCATTATTGATATTGTTCAGCGGACTTTGCACGTTGTGACTCGAGACTTTCATGGCGCCGCTTCGTTCGTAGGGCATGTGACAATCAGAGCAGCTCACGCCGCTGCGGGCGTGGATGCCCTGGCTCCAGAGTTCAAACTCGGGGTGCTGGGCCTTGAGGACCTTGGCCCCCGTCTCGCCGTGGGCGTAGTCATAGAAGTCTGAACCATCGGGGAACTTCTTCGCGTCCCAGTGTGCCTCGGCCTGTTCCATCTTGAGGCCGTTGCCCCAGGGGAATTCGAGCGTGTCCTTGTTTGCGCAGTAATACTCCACATGGCATTGCCCGCAGACGAAGGACCGCATCTCCTGGCGGGTGGCAAGCGCGTTCGGGTCGTAAGGTTCGGCTTTGTTGCCGCGGCGCCATTTCTCGATGCTCGGAAGGTGGGGTGTGGGCTCGTCGCTCTCGGCGAGAGCAGCGATGCCGAGCACGAATCCCGGTCGTGTGACGCGGACGGACATGGTCTCGGGGTTGTGACAGTCGATGCAGGAGACGGGGTGTGCCTCGCCGCCGGCCATCGCGGGGTGATCCTCGGGCACGGGTTCGCCCTTGAATTCGCTTGTAAATCCGCCGATGGGTGCCTGCGGGACGACGGGTATGTTCTCGCCGGGCGTGCCGTCGGGTGAGGACATGACGAGGGCAAGTACTTCGTCGTAGGGCTTCTGGCTGACTTCCTTGAATCCGCGCACAACCGCATCCATGTTGAAGTCCGATGCGAGGGCTTCGTCGTCGTGAGGAAGACCCATGGCTTTGAGGCCCTCGCGCCGGTACATGACCGTGTTCGAGGCGTGGCAGTGGATGCAGGCGCCGGCTTGCGATTTCTTTGTCACGCGTTCGGTCACGCCCTGGTCGTAGAGCATGTACGCGTGCCCGCGCGCTTCGCGGTAGTCGATGCTAAACGCATAGCCCGCGTAGAGCCTCTTGAGCCAGGGGTGTGTCTCGAGTTTGCTCTGGGTCAGGGCGCTGGAGCCCCCGTAGAACTTGTCGCCTGAGGTTGCTTTCCAGCCGTCGAACTGGTGGGGCCAGTTGCGTCCCCAGGGCTCGGGGTCGGTGCTGATCTCGTTGACCTCGGCGACTCTCACAAAGGGTTGCCGGGCGGCCTGCTTGTGCCCGAACATCGTGATCAGCACCCACGTGACCAGTAGCGTTCCGACAACGGCGACGAGGAAGACCAAGACAAAGAGCATCGCTCTCCCGGGTCTGCTCATGCTCGCGATCGAGTTGCGTCGTGTTGATTCAGTCTGGTTCATCATCAGTTCCTTTGGATCAGGGATGGCAGCCCGATTCAATCTCGTTCCCCGTAGCCCGATTCGCGCCCCGCGTGCCCGACGTCGCCGTGGCAGTGGACGCAAAGCTGCATCTCGCCGCCGGTCTCTTCAGGCAGCATGTGATTGACGTAGTCCGCGTGGCAGTAGAGGCACGCCTGCTGAGTCACACGTCGGTTTCGTCCTTTGATCTGGATCGGCTCGTGAAAATCGCCTGTCGTGAACGCCAGGGAATGGAAGAATCCATTGTCACCCTTGGTGAGCCACTTGCCGGCGAAGTCGTGAGGGAGGTGGCAGTCGTTGCAGGTCGCGACGTTGTGGTGGCTGGACTTGGACCACGCGTCGTAGTGGGCCTGCATGACGTGGCAATTGGCGCAGGAGGCGGGGTTGTTGCTGAGGTAGGCTGCGCCGTCACCGTACCCGAAGGTGAATACGCCGAGTCCGCCGAGGATCCCCAGTGCACCAGCGCAGATGATCGCGGGCGCCAAAAGCCCCCGGAAGCGTCGCTGCTTGGGTGCGATCACCGCGTCAGAATCCAGCTTGATGTCCGTCACGTCCTGCGGCATGGAATCATGCTAACACAGATCGCATCAGGCGTGCGAACCGGTATTGACAGCCACCCCGCGTGAGCGATCGGGCACCGCAGCCATCGCGATCAGCAGCACCTGAGATCCGACGAACACCGCGAGCCAGAGCGATGCCGAATCCATGAACCCATAGGCGTGCAGACCGACCCCGAGCATGTTGGTTCCGAACCAACTCCATGCCGTCACAATGTTTCCGGCGACCGCCAGCGCCGCGATGCCTCTGGCCCGTATCAGCCCTCCCCAGCGAGCGTGCAGAATGATCGCGTTGATCAGCACAACGAGGGCGGCCCCGTTCTCTTTCGGGTCCCACCCCCAGAACCGGCCCCAGGACTGATCGGCCCAGATGCCCCCGAGCACCGTCCCGACGAAGCTGAGCAGCATCGCAAAGCAGACAACGCCGTAGACCATGCGGATGAGTGACTTCTCGCGGTCCCTGGTGATGGTGTTGGTGAATGTGCGAGCGATGAGGTAGAGGGCTGCGATTGTGCCCGCAAGGAATGTCGCCGAGTACCCGAGCGTGATCGCGATGACGTGCGTGGCGAGCCAGAAGTTGCTGTCGAGAACAGCCTGCATCATCTGCATGGTGTCGCCGTCGTTGCCGAGGTTGTGGGCGATGATGAGTGTGCCAGCGCCGATGGTTGCGGCACCGAGAGTCGCCACGCCCAGCGGGTAGAGGCGTTCGAGGAAGATCCCCGCCAGTGCAGCGGCCCAGCCCACAAAGACCGCCGAGGAGTACAGGTTGGTCACGGGGGGCCTGTCCTGCAGATAGATCCGCAGGGCGATGGCGATCGTATGAACTACAACAGCCGAGATGAGCAGCGCGAGTGATCCGATGCGCAATCCCTCGGCGAGCCGGTCCGAGCCCGCGCGTGAGCGAAGCAGGAACGATGCGCACACCCCTATGAACGCGAGGATGTAGACGGCTGTTGTTCCTGCAAAGAGCGAGGCTCGGTTGAAGAGGGTCTCGAGCCTCATGCGGCTCATGGTGCCGGGCATGGAGGATTCGAGCAACTCGGTGTACGAAGCGATCGAGTCGTTGAAGCCCTCGGTGTCGCCCTCGTTGGCAGCGGTCATCATCGCGACGAGGTACGCGACGCTGGGGTGCGGGCTCTGCGCATCCTGGTCATCGAGGTATGCTTCGTGGAAGGGTCGCCACTGCCCTTCAGGTGAAGTGGGGGGGATGGCGTAGGGCTCGCGCATCTGCGCGTGAGCGAGCAGCGTATTGACGCGGTCGTGCAGTTGGAGGATGGCCCGCTGGAATCCGTCGCGTTCGCGGGGTTCGACCGAGGCGGCGCGTTGAGCCTGCTGGGCGACTTCTTCCCATGCAGGCTCAATGTCGGCAAGCGCGACCCGGCCGCCGTCTTCCGGGCTGATTCCGAGAGTCGCCAGGACCCCGGGATGATCGACGCGCACGACCGGCAGCTCGGCGACGCGAGCCGGATCGGTGATGAGATCGAGCAGGTATCGGATCGCCTGGACGGTTCCATCGTCTGTCCGGACGTTCTGGCGGCCACCCGCGACCATGAGCATGGATCTGGCTGCGGTATCCATGGGTTTGATGCGTCCGCCCGCGGAGACGGGCAGGTTGGCGAATCGGTGCTCGTCCATGTCGCTGGTGGGGACGGGTCGCAACAGGGCGCTGCAGGCGATGAGCAGGCCCAGGGCCGCGATTGTCAGGGGCCAGAGTCGCGGCCTCCGGTTGGAGAGGGTGTCTGTCTGCACGCGTGATTTCTCTGATTTGGCGTGACGCCTGAGAAAGCCGACGAGTGTCTGCCCGAAGTGCCAGAGCATCCCTCCACCGACGAGGATGCAGGCGATGTAGGGCATGAGCCATCCCGGGTTGCGTACAACCTGGAGGACGGTCCCGCTGCCGTCGGGCTTGTATGAGGCCTGGTAGAAGGTCATACCCGCGTAGCGGAGGGGGTTGTTCATCCAGATGCGCACCTGGCGGTCGGTGTTGTGTGCCGGATCGACGAGCCTGATATCGCTGGAGAAGTTCTTGGCGATGCTCGTGCCGGTGAAGGTGTCGTGGCTGAAGTCGAGGAGGTGAATCTCGAACGGGAGCTCGGTCCTGCGGTATCGGAGCGAGAGTTCCAGCGTCGCGTCGTCGGCCGTGATGGGCTGGGCATCGCGGAGCGCAGCCGAGACCATCCACGTACCAAGCTCCCGGCCTTCGCGAACGAGCGTGATGTAGGCGGCCGGTGTGTCGGTCTGAGCACCATCGACGCCTGTGGCTCGGGGACGCCGCTCAGCGCGTGCCTGCAAGCCCGTGCCATGTGTCACGGGCGTCTCGCCGTGTGCGTGCAGGAGAACAGCGTTGGGGAACCAGCGATCGACGCGGACATCGAAGGGCAGATCCGGGTTCTCGATGAACCGGTTCGATGCGTGCGCAGCCGCGAGAAGACTGCCCGGGATGATGACGGTTCGATTCGGGTTGCTCGGATCTGAGAAAGCCAGTTCCGCGTCGCGGATGTCCTCGATGTAAGAGCTGCTCTGCCCCTCGTCGATCGACATGAGCCCCTCGTCGGCCATGTAGCCCGTGACGAACTCGCCCGCCAGGAGGACGATAAGACCCGCGTGGAGAACAAGGACACCGATCCGCTTTCTTTTGAGTTTGAAGCGGACAGCATGGGCAGCGAGCAGATTGACGATCATCACGCCCGCGATGAGCAGCCCGCCCGGGATGGGCACGCGAAATGAGGTGGAAACTCCTGGCGCAAAGATGGACGGATCGACCGGGGCGATCCACGACCGGAAGTACGTATCAACCGCCTGCCAGACCCCGAGCCGCGTCTGGGCGATCGTCCCGACGAAGATAAGCAGCATCGCCAGCGTCAGGAGCACGACCGTGAGCTTT
>CAXBOF010000186.1:0-5213 GCA_963977205.1 uncultured Phycisphaera sp.
GGGCAAGGTCGCGGTCTTCGGGGTCGCTGACGATCTCATGCAGATGCTCAAGATCACCCACCTCGACAAGCTCTTTGCGATCAAGCCCAACCGCGAGGCTGCGATCAAAGCGGTCTCATGAGCGCCGCAAGGCTGGTCCTCCTCATCTCCGGCGGCGGGCGCACGGCCCTGAACATCGCCCGCGTGATCGACCGGGGCAACCTCGACGCCGAGATCGCGCTGGTCATCGCCTCACGCCAGTGCGCCGGTGTTGAAAGGTGCCGAGCGCAGGGCCTAAAGGTCCAGATCGAAAATGGCATCCTCGATAGCGATCGACTCAGCAGTTTGCTCGACGATGCAAGGGCTGATCTGGTGTGCATGGCGGGGTATCTCAAGCTCCTGCCGATCCCGGAGAAATGGCGCGGGCGGATTCTCAATATCCATCCATCGCTCCTTCCCAAGTTCGGCGGAGCCGGTATGTACGGCGACCGCGTGCACCGAGCCGTTCTGGAGGCCCGGGAACAAATCTCGGGCTGCACGGTTCATCTCTGTACGGATGAGTTCGATCGGGGTCCGATTGTCGTGCAGCGGACCTGCCCGGTTCTGCCGGATGACACGCCTGAAACGCTGGCGGCCCGGGTTTTCGAGCAGGAATGCGCCGCGTATCCCGAGGCCATCCGCATCACGCTGCGGAATCTGCCCAGAAACGCCGATGCCTGATCGGAGCCCCCCATGCAGAATCTGACGTGGAAACCGATGCGAAAGCTTGTACTGCTGATCTCGATGTTGCTCGGCCTGTGCGGGGCGTGCGCTGATGCCCAGACCGCGCCCGAGGCTGCCCGCGCGGTCGAGGCCTTCAACCGCCAGGATTTCGACGAGGCTGAGCGTCTGTGGAAGGCGTGGTCGGAGCGGGATGCCTCGGCATTCGTGCCGCTCTACAACCTCGCGTGTGCGCGCTCGATGCGGGGTGATGTGGATGGCGCGGGCGAGTACCTCCTGACCGCGATCCAGCGGGGCTTTGCCGACATCAACCAGCTCAAGACCGACCCGAATCTCCGCGCGTTCCGCAAGTCGGATACCTACACGCAGATCCTCGAAGGCTGGGACAAGTTCCTCGACCGGAGACTCGAGGCCGACCTGGACGCGGCCCGCAAGCAGTTCGGCTCGCGGTACAACTACACCAAGGACGAGAAATACCGCCTCGCCTTCGCCTCCGCCTACGACACCGTGACGAGCAGGCAGGCCCGCGAGGAAGTCCGGCGGACCGCGGACTGGGCGATCAAGAACGTCTTTACAGATCTGGCCAATGACGAAGACGAGTTTGATGCGTGGGTCATGGTCGTCCTCCCCACCGCCCCCGACTTCCAGCGCTGGGCGATCGAGACCTACGGCGACATCCCGGGCACCGCCACCAGCATGCTCGGCGGCGCGTACGCACACGATCAGAAAAAACTCGTCACGCAGGACCTCGGCTCGACACTCCGCCACGAGTTCTTCCATGTGCTGCACTGGCGCTCGGTCGATCGCCTCGGGCAGCGCCACCCGGTCTGGATTCAGGAAGGCCTGGCCTCCATCGTCGAGGATATGGACCAGACGCGCCAGGGTCGATGGGAGCCGGCTGTTTCGTGGCGGACCAACTCAATCGCCAACCTCGCCAAGCAGAACAAGCTCCTGCCCATCGAGCATCTGGCGACGATGGACCGCAGCCGATATGCGACAAATCGGCCGCTGGCCAATTACGCGATGTCGAGGGGCGTGTTCATGTACGTCCACGAGCGCGGCAAACTGGCCCAGTTCTACGAGACCTACACCAAGAACTACGCCGAAGACCCGACCGGGCTGACCGCCCTGCTCGGCACGCTGGGCATGGAGGCGGACGAGTTCGACGACAGCTTCCGCCAGTGGTGCCGATCGCTGGACGAGGTGTACGAGCAGAACTCGCCGCCGAGCCTCGGGATCGGGGTGTCGCTGGATCTGTCCTCAGGCGATGGACCGGTGATCCGGCAGATCACACACGACTCGGCCAAGCGCGCGGGCCTGAGGCCGGGCGACGTCCTGACCGGCATGAACGGCCGAAGCGTCCGCGACCTCAACGAGTTCTACCGCGTGCTGACGGGGCTCAATGAGGGCCAGCGGGTCGAAGTGACCTACCACCGCCGCGGGCAGCATAAGTCAGCGACGCTGGTGATCGCCGGGCGGCGATAGTCGACAGTTTCGCCGGGACCATGGTCAACCAGATTGCGCACGACGAGGACGAAGCGCCGACAATGGGCGGGGAGGGAGCCCAAACCATGCGCCAATATCTGGAACTGCTTCAGCACGTCCTCGACCACGGCCACGAGAAGTCGGACCGGACCGGCACCGGGACACGGGCCGTCTTTGGGTGGCAGTCGCGGTACGACCTGGCTGAGGGCTTCCCGCTCCTGACGACCAAGAAGCTGCACACGCGGTCGATCATCCACGAGCTGCTCTGGTTCCTGCGGGGGGACACGAATGTCCGCTCGCTCAATGAGGTGGGCGTGTCGATCTGGAACGAGTGGGCCGACCCCGAGACGGGTGAGCTCGGGCCGGTGTATGGCTACCAGTGGCGATCCTGGCCCTCGCCCGATGGTGGCTCGGTCGATCAGATCGCCAAGCTCGTCGAGGGACTCCGGACCAATCCCGATTCGAGGCGTCACATCGTCACCGCCTGGAACCCGGGACAGGTGGACGAGATGGCCCTGCCCCCCTGCCACTGCCTGTTCCAGTTCTACGTGGCGGGCGGGAAGCTCTCGTGCCAGTTGTACCAGCGGTCGGCGGACATCTTTCTTGGGGTGCCATTCAATATCGCCAGTTATGCGCTCTTGACGCACATGGTGGCCCAGGCTGTGGATCTGGAGCCGGGCGAGTTCATCCATACGCTGGGCGATGCGCACCTTTATAACAACCACCTCGAACAGGCCAGGCTCCAGCTCTCGCGCCAGCCGGGCAGATTGCCCAGATTGATCTTGAATCCGGATATCACGAAGCTGGAGGATTTCCGGTACGAGGACATCAGGGTCGAGGATTACTTGCCGCAGGCGCACATCCCGGCCCCGGTCGCGGTGTAGCGCTTATGCTGACCACATGGCGGTGGTCCTGATTGCAGCGATGTCTCTGAACCGTGTCATCGGGCGCGAGGGTGATCTGCCCTGGCACCAGCCGGACGATCTGGCGCATTTCAAGCGTCTGACGCTGCATCACCCAGTGATCATGGGGCGCAAGACGTTTGACAGCTTCCCGGGCACATTGCCCGGCAGACTCAATATTGTGGTTTCTCGGAATCCTGAATATCGAGCACAGGGCGCTGATGTCGTGGATTCGCTCGACAAAGCGCTTTCGTTGGCTTTCAAAAAGCAGCCCGATCATGATGTTTTCGTGGCCGGCGGCGGCGAGATCTATGCGCAGGCCCTGACACGCGCCGACAGGATCGAACTGACGATCATCCATGCCGGGATCGAGGGGGACGCCCGGTTTCCCAGCCTGCCAGCGGGTGACTTTGCCCTCCAAAGAGGGGAGTACCGCCCTGCAGACGCTGCAAACCCTTATGCGATGAGCTACTTGACGCTCGCGCGACCCTAACGGATGCCCTATTAAGGTGCCTTTTGGGGGCATTTTCGAGAAGTTTGAGACTGAAAAGTGTCAAAATACGTTGGGTTTGCCTACACCCCGAGACAGGGCACAATCGCAATTGAGAGTCTCTCAATGCGGTTTTTGTCCTAACATACTATTTACATACTGCGTGTAAGTCGCCAAAACGCAGGACACTTTCAAAAAAGGGGTGCACATTGCTTAAAATCGGGTATACTCCGCTCGTACGAAGTAGATTCCTTCACCTCGCGTCCTGCTCGGCGTGGGTGCGGGGTCAGAAACGAGTGTTTAGTTCGCGAATTAGCAATTAGAGGAGAGTATTCAAATGAAGACCGCTGCAATGATTCTCGCTGCCGGCATCGCTTCCAGCGCTGTGGCTCAGGACAACACCATCGTTGTCGATCCGTTCGCAGGTACCGTTAACATCACCTACAACGGCGCTCTGCCCGTTCAGCAGCTGTGGAGCGACGTCTCCGTCCGCATCACCGGCAACGGTGCCATCAACATCCTGAGCGCTTCGTCGAACTACACCGACGACCTCAGCCCCGCTGGCCCCGTCGTCACCGGTGACGGCACCGGCGATGTCACCTTCGTCGCAACCGCTGGTGGTTCGCTGTTCAACGGCACCCACACCCCGGACAACCCTTGGGCTCCGTTCACCTTCAGCTACGCTGGTGACCTCGCAAACTTTGGTTTCGAGCTGTTCAACCAGAACACCAACTACTTCCAGGGTGGCATCTTCGGTGACCCGATCAACATGGTCAACGGCAACAACACGCCTGGCCCGCAGTCCTACGAAGTCATCATCGTTCCGGCACCGGCTTCGGCCGCTCTGCTCGGCCTCGGTGGCCTCGCCGCGATCCGTCGCCGCCGCTAATCCCGGTAGCCTCGGACAGATCAATCTGATCTGATTCCAGCCGCCCGGTCTCTGACCGGGCGGCTGTCTTTTTACACTTGCTCTTTCTTTCCGACCTGCTGATCCAGTAATCTCTGGGAGTTGCAAGACTCATGGGTGAATCGAGACAGCAAGGGGTATCGACAATGAAGATGAAAGCGATCGCGGCATGCGTCGTCCTCGGGACGACGTCAGTCACAGCCGCTCAAGACTGCACGATCGTGGTTGATCCCTTCGGCGGGACCGTTGCGATTTATTACAACGGGTCCCTGCCTGTGCAGCAGCTCTGGAGCGATATCAGCTTCCGCATGACCGGTGATGCGCCGATCACCATCACGAACCAAAGCAACGTCTATACCGACATTCTCAGTCCGACCGGAGCCGTCATCACGGGCAACGGCACAAACGAAGTGACGTTTGTCGGTACGTCTGGCGGATCAATCTTTGGAGGCGTACAAAACAGCTCGAATCCCTTCACCCCCTTCACGTTCAACTACGAAGGCTCTGTCGCCGGCTTCGGTTGCGAGTTATTCGGTCAAAACACCTGCATGTTCGTCCAGGCACCGTTTGGGAATCCGATCAATATGATGAACGCCAACGGCACGCTTGGGCCGCTGACGTTCAACGAGGTCTGCATCCCGGCCCCGGCATCTATGGCATTGCTCGCCCTCGCCGGTGTGGGGGCATCAAGACGTCGCCGCTAAGTAGAGGGGCATCAATGAAGAACACG
>CAXBOF010000187.1:0-5200 GCA_963977205.1 uncultured Phycisphaera sp.
TACAGCTCGGCTGTGACCGACGCTTTG
The DNA here is from genome assembly GCA_963977205.1 of uncultured Phycisphaera sp. Classification (GTDB taxonomy): domain Bacteria; phylum Planctomycetota; class Phycisphaerae; order Phycisphaerales; family UBA1924. The sequence goes on from CAXBOF010000187.1 coordinate 28, forward strand.
CCGATGTTTCCGATGTCGCCGGCACTGGCGCTGGTCAGGAAGAAGTACTCGTCCCAGCTCACGCCAACAGGTTCGCCCCAGCCCGACCAATCCGAATGCACAAGCTTCGCGTCGGCGAGCTCGTGGAGTTCCTCGTTGAGCGAGCTCTTGCGTCCAAAGAGCGGGTTCACGAACGCCAGACGCGTCCGGTATCGGTACGTAGCGCCGGCCTCGACATCGAGATCATGGATCCAGTACTGGACCTCGTCGGCCTCGAGCAGGGGCTCTTCGTGCGTGTATTTCGTGTAATCGAATGCATCGGCGACGCCGACCTGATCCGCCGGCTGCCAGCCAAGGTCGGTCAGTTGCTCGACCACGCCCTCGCGCCGGGTGTTGAGTGCATCGATCTGCCTCTGAATGGCGGCAACCCGGGGATCGGTCTGAGTCTGATCGTCTGCGGGCTGACGCGTAGGAGGTCGACGCTCTCCCTCGCGGCCGGGACTTCGGTCATCACCACCGCCAGTGTTCCGATCAGGAGCGTTGGTTTTGGCGGCCTCTTTCCGCTCGATGTCGCGGTCGATGCTCGCAAGCCGACGCTCAAGCGTGCGGATCTGGCTTTTGAGGCCGCCCACCTCGCTCGGATCGGGCACCTCTGCCGGCGGCACCCAGGACTCGCCCTCGAGGATGCTCACGAATTCGGGGCGGAGGATGACGTCCTCGTTGCGCGCGGCCTGTGCCCCGATGGTTTCGAGCTGGCGGTAGTTGGTCGCGGTCTCATCGAGATCCGTCAACAGGCTGACCGTGCCGGGCATCTGCTTGACGGGCTCGGCCGGCCCCCATGAGCCGTCGAGGCCACGCTTCTGGCGCTCGGTTTCGACTGCGAGCACGCCGACGCCTTGGCTCCACCAGTTGCGGGGCAGGGGCGAGACCGGGCCGGAGGGGCCATCGGGATCGTTCTCGTACGCGGCCCTAAGCTCGTTGCCATCAAACGAGGCCTGGACCGACACCCAGGGGGTGTCGTAGGGCTGCTCGGTCGGCAGGAACTCGGCCAGTCCTTCGATCTGTTCGACCGCGTAGGGGTCGAGCGTGGCGCGGTAGCTGGCTGCGGTCGGCTCGGCCGGGGCCGGGGGCTGGAAGGTGGCGAATTCACCCGCAGATGCGATGGTCTCATCACCCGAGACCTCGAGCGCCAAGGGCTCTGCGATCGCCAGGAACTCGGTCGTGTCGAGCAATCCGCCAGAGATCGCACGCTCGAACTCGGCGGCGAGATCCTTCGTCTCGATCGCATCAGGCAGCGTCGGGTTCTCGTCGTTGATCTGCGATTGCAGACGCTCGGCCGCCCGCTCGGCGGGCTTGAACGCGTCGGCGAGCGGAACCTTGCTGCCGCCGACTTCCACCGCGCTCGATTGGAGCACAAACTGGAAGATCAGCACAACAAGGAACGCCAGAAGCATGATCACCACGACCAGCTTCTCAAAGTTCGATTCGATCCAGGAGATGCTCTTTGCACTCATCGGTCGGTCCTCAAATCAAGCTGCGGCGATCAGGCCGGCCCTTCTTCGGTGCTCACGTCTTCAGGAATCCCAAGCTGCTCACGAACGCTCGGCGGCATGTACGCCTTCGTCCAGCTGCGCAGCCAGAGTGTCTCGATCTCCATCTCGACACGCACCGGGTAATCCGTGCCCATGTAGTACCCCTGCGAGATCATGTCCCACGGGTCCACGGCGAAGATGTCCGCGTCCAGAACAGTCATAAAGTTCTCTGACGAGATTGCGTTGATCAGCGCGGGGAGCTTCTCGTAGGACGCGATCAGCGTGACCTTGACCTTGCGCACGTCGTAGAGATCGCTCGGCTCGGCGCCCCGACCGGTGAACGATTCACCTGTGGCAATGGCGTCAGAGCCAGCAGATCCACTTCTTCCCGATCGAGAAGTTGGAGCGGGAGTGTTGCCGCCGTGCGGGCCGCCGTGGGGTCCACCCATATCACCGCGTGTATTCGTCGGTTGATCGACTTGCTGCATCACAGTCACAAACGGCCCGAACTGGATCGATTCGACCCGCTTGACCGCACCGTCGATCACGTTGCCGCCCACGCCGCGGGTGTCGAACTGATCGTTCGCGGCCGCGAAGGCTGACATCAGATCCGACACGAGCCAGAAGTCGGCCTGCCAGTTGAAGCAGGTCTCGATCGAGGGCGCTGCCGCCGGAACGGTCCTGGGCACCGAGGGCGGCAAAACGGTTTCGTCCGCGTAGAAGCTCGTGTCGCGGGCGTGCGTTTCAAGGGCACCCAGCCGCTGCTCGACGAGCTGCTGCGAGATCTGTGTCCGGGCGCTCTCTTCCATCTCGTTCTCGCCGATCCCGGGAGCGATCTGCGTCATCAGGGCCTGTTTGCGTGCAGCGATCCGCTCACGCAGCACCTCGGAATCGAGGGGCGAACGGATCCGCAGGCGGCTAAACAGCTCGTCGTACGCCGAGGTTGCGTTGTCGCCCCCGGTCGCCTGGACGCGCTTTGCCATCTCGAAGGGCAAGAGCTGGGCCGGCGCACCCCGTTCGGGCATCGGCAGGAGCCCGGGCACAAGCGAGCCGTGGTCTTTGGCGTTGAACTCGACAGCCCGCTCTTTGACTGCGGCCACCATCTGTTCACGCTTTTCGCGCTCGGCCTTGTAGAACGCGGTTTTGACCGTGTTGGCCGGGCCTTTGTCGCTGATGGTTTCTTCGTTCTCGCCGAGCACGGGCAACGTGTAGGTGACGGTCGCGCCCTCGACATCGCGGAGGGCCTTGGCTGCCTCGGTCTGACGCTCCTCACGGAGCTTGCTGTTCATGCCGCCGGCGATGTACCACGCCACGGGCAAGGGCACGACGATGAGGATCCCCAGGATCACAATCACAATATTCGATTTGAGCCAGGAAAAGAAGCCGCTCATTCGACACCTCCGTCATCCTCGGTGGATTGGCCGCTGCTGTTGCGTTCTTCGGGCGGGACAACCGCGAGCGTCCACCGGATCACAAACCTCGACGGATCGCGATCGAACTCACCCAGCTCCGGGATTGGCAGGGGCGCCATCTCGTCGAGCGAGCCCGCGGTGAATTGCGGCTGACGCGAGCCCGTGTTGCGGGCACCGCTGCGCTCATTGGAATCGCGACCAACGGGTGCCGGTCTGCCGTGACCTCCCCCACCGCCCACGACATTGCCACCTATATCGCCGCTCTCGTCGTACTCGGAAAACCCGCCCGCATCACGGCGGGCATTGGGAACGCGGCGGTCACCGCCCGGGCGTGGACCTGCCGCCACCTGCTGGTAGTCCAGCTGCTGGGTGTCGATGATGACGTAGGGCACACCCTCACGCTCGGCGCTGGCCTGAAGCCAAGGCAGCACCGTGCCGAGCACGAAGGGTCTGGCATCGGGCTGGAGCGTTTCGATCTCAAGCACGACATCGATCTTGGGCTTATCCGGGTACGGATCATCTCCCGCGCCGAATCGGCTCGGGCGTCCGCCTCCTCCGATTTCGCCACCCTCGCCCGTTGACGGGTTCGAGTAGGTCGAGGTGTAGCTGATGACTTCGAATGCCTCCGTCGGCCCCGTGCCACGCGATGCCTGCCACGAAGCGACCTGGCTGTTCGACCACGTCGCGACCTCGCCGAGGTCCTTGACGACGTACGCCATCAGTTCGCGATTCTCGGGAAGCTGGAGCAGCGACTGGGCGACCGTGTCGGCTTCTGCCTGCCCGATTACGCCGGCGTCCGTCGCCTCGTTCTTGAGGCTGTTGGCCTGATTGACCACGTTCTGGATCTCGACCGGCTTGCGGTTGTTCGAGACCGCAGCGTTGTCGATCGCCCAATTGATGAACATCGCGGCACTTGCGGCGACCGAAAGACCCGCAGCCATGCCGAACCACTTGACCTTGCGGCCCCACATGCCCTCGCGCACGAGGCTGACGGGCATGAGGTTGGCGTCGATCGTGGGCATGCCCAGGCCCTGCAGCGCCAGGCCGTAGGCCACGGTCATCTCGAGCGCCATGGCGCCAAACTCGCCAGCACGCGGGCCGTCGAGCGTCAGACGCTTGAAGTCATCCATGCGGTAGACATCGAGCTGGAGCTGCTGCTTGAGGAAACGGCGCAGGCCTGGCAGACGGAATGTCGAGCCGATGCCGACGACGCGCGTCAGATTCGCATCCGGGTGCAGGCTGTTGTGATACCCGATCGACCGCTGCGTTTCCTGCGCAAGATCCGCGAACACGCCCTTCATCGCCTGGAAGACGTGGCGGGAGTGTTTGGAGCGCTCGGCTTCTCGCTTGAGCCGCTCGGCCTTGGCGTAGGTCAGCTTGAACTTATCGACGAGCGCCTCGGTGAAGTGGTGCCCGCCGATCGGGAAGGTGCGCATCCAGACGCGGCCGGCCTCGGCGATGATCAGATCCGTGGAGGTCGTGCCGACGTCCATGATGACCGTGCCGGGCGTTTTCTCCGTGAACTGGAGGTCGTACGCCATCGCGTTGTACGCCGAGACGGGGGCGATATTGATCGCGTCGGGCGAGAGCCCCACATCGCGGAAGAGCGAGAGCTCGCGCTCGATGCGCTGCTTCGTGATCGCGAAAATGCCCACCTCGACCTCGGGCGAGTCCGGGTTCATAAATGTCTGGAAGTCCCACTCCACCTCGTCGAGCGGGAACGGGATCTGCTGCACCGCTTCGTACTGCACGAGGCCAGCAACCTTCTTGGGTTCCACCGGCGGGAGCTTGGCAAAGCGTGCAAACGCCTGATGGCCCGGCACGCTGATGGCGATCGGGGCGCTCTCGAGGTCGTACTGGCTTACGAGCTGACCGATCGCCACGCGCATCGCGTCGTCGGCGTCGAGGTCGGGTGTCGAGAGCACTTTTTTGTGCGGGATCAGCGCGAAGTCGAGCACCTCGACGCTGCCGTCGGGCTTGACGCCCAGCTTCAGGGCTTTGATGGCGCTGGCGCCGAGCTCGATTCCCCAGCACTCGTTTACAGAAGCCATTGGGGCCGTCCTTCCTCAATCTGATCGACCAACGCGCCGCGCTCTGGTGGCTCCTTGGCCTCCGGGCGGGTGTGCTGGTGCGCTGCTTCTTCGACCTGTCCGCCGGCCAAGCGGTTCGCGCCGCCGGGCGATCTTTGCTGCCCGCGGGCCACCGGGACCCGTGGGAAGATGGTACACGCCCGTCAACGCCTCGGCACAG
>CAXBOF010000188.1:0-5194 GCA_963977205.1 uncultured Phycisphaera sp.
ATGAGCCACCGGCGTCCCGTGCCGAAGGCGAGCATGAGTGTCACGAGCGAGATGCCGTAGAGCCAGAGCCCCCACTCGAACGCGTTGAGCTTGTTGTACGTCGTCTCGATCGACAGCCGCCCGGTGGGATAGAGCTCCGCGTTGATCGTCGGCAAGAGAGTCGTCAGCTTGTCGATCGCCGCGTTGGTGGCGGCCGCATCGCCCAATCGCCAAGCCTCGCCCACTCCCCGAGGTGGTGCCACTTATCGTCGAGCGACGCGGGCGCGACCATCTGGAAGTTGTTGATGCTGTTCTGATAGAGCCCGAGCCTGCGATCGATCCGGCCGATCGACTCGCGGAAAGCGACGTTGGACTCGTTGGCGGTGTACACGCGTCCGCCGAGCTGGACGGCCATCACGGGCGAGAGGCGTCCGAGCTTGGTCCATCGCTCGCGCGACTTGGCATCCTCAGGGAACGCCAACTCCACGAACGCCCGGCGAGCGGGCAGAAAGTCCGCAGCGATCAGGGGCTTGTCCGCGTAGTACGCCGGATCGATCACCAGATCCATGAGCGTAAAGACGGTGTTGTACTTGAGCTTCTCGGGCACACCATTCTCGCCCGGCTTGCCCGGCTCGTCGTACCGGCGCTTGCCAGTCAGTGAGAACACCGTCTCCTCGGCCAGTGTGCCGATCGTCTTGACGCGGCCGTTGTGAAACACCGCCAGCGATTCGAGAGCCGCCGCGTTGACCTGCTGCGCGAATGCGTGCTTCTGCTCGGGCGACATCGCGCTCCGCGCCGGCGGCGTGCCGAACACACCCGTCATATCACCCTCGACCTCGTCGACAAGCTTCGTCTCCGGGTGCGCGTTGCCATCGGGCGCGTACTGGGCGAGCGCCCCGCCGGCACCAAGAACACCGATCACCGCGAGCACGAGTGCGATCCAGACGCGACTCATGACAGACTCCCTTCCAGAGCCACGCCGGGCTCTGCTTCACTACCTGCTTTGACTCCACCAGCATGCTGCGCTTTGAACTTGTCGCGCTGCCGGCGAACGAGCCAGGGCTTGATATAAAACGCCCAAGGCGTCCCCACGCCCATCAAGACGCCGCCGAGCGCGATGATGTGGATGCCCGGGTTGTTGCCCACACCCAGGATCGTAAAGTTCGCTCTTGGTCTTGCAAGCATGCCCTGATCGACGAGTTCCTGGCTCTGCTCCCAGCCCGCCCGGTCCCAGCCGGCCTGCGAGAACTTGTACTGCCTCGGGCTCAGATGGCTCAGGATCTCGCCCACAACATTGGCGGCCAGGCCGCGGGCGCTCGACCAGAGGAACGGCGCCTTGAGCGGCGCGTTCAGTCTCGTCACGTGGTCGTACGACTCGAACGCGCCATCCGTCGATTCGACTCGCACCAGCGTCTGGTAATCGCGAGGCGAGCCGCGGTGGTCGTAGCTGAGCATCTTGAAGTCCAGCATCCGAAGCTGAAAGCCCGGCAGCCGGTGCTGCACGCGCCCGAACACCAGCGAGATCCGCCGACCATCGGGCAGATCAACCGCCCGCTGCGCCGCGGCCCTGAGCGAGGTCACATCCGTGAACTTGCAGAAGGGAAGCCAGACCACATCGCTCCAGTCCGTGCTCTGCTGGCTCACCTCGACCGCGATCATCGCCTTGTCGAACGTGCCCACCGAGTTGCCATCACGCTGATCCTCGGCGACGACCGCCGGGATCTCGATCTGGCGCGCATCCTCCCACCGGTCGGCAAGATCGAACGAGAGCCTCGCCACCGGCTCGCGCAGACGCGAACCGGGCTCGAGACCATCACGCACCTCGACGCCGCCCGGCGTGCGCACGATCGCATCGACAAGGCCCGTCTCGGGGTCCTCGTTGAAGTACACCTGAAGCTTCGTCGCATCGACAAAGCCCACGCGCACACTCGCGTCCGGATCGCGGCGCGTCGGGCGGCCGTCGGCGCTGGCCTGCTCGAGCAGATCCTGCGAGATCTCGGGGAACCTGTGGTACACCCATCGCACGAACGGCTCGCCGAGTGGCGGCTCGAGCCTGACGAGCGCCACGCTGCTCGTGGCGCCCTCGTACCCGGGTGTCACGATCGGGAAGGGTGGCTCGGGCGCCAGTTGCTGAAGCGTCAGGTGCCAGCCCGTATTGCCCACCGGCGTGCGCGCGCCGACGCGTGGCGACATCACGCCGCGGTAATTCGCTTCGGGGATCTCGACCACCAGCCCCGCCGGCGAACCGATCGGCAGCTGCGCCTTGAGATCGTTCCAACGCACCGGGTCCATCCCGATCGCGTACTCGACAGCGATCTCGGGCGTCTCGTGCATCTTGCTGACCGCATCACCCGGCGCCAGCGCAAACCAGAGCATCCGCTGGCCTTCCTCGTCGGGCTCACCCGTGCCCGCAAGGTCGTGCGCCACGAGATACACGAGCCGCATCGCCTGACGCTGCCCCTCGGCTCGTGCCGGCTCGACCTTCTGCCAGCGCGTGGCTGCCTCGGCGTACGAGGCAAAGCCAACGACATTGAATGAGAGGTCATCCGTGCCCGGCAGCCTGCCCGTGCGGTTCAGATCGATCGAGAGCGGGCGCTCGGTTTGAGCCTGCTCGGCTTCGGGCATGACCAGATCGTGGATCGTGGTGCCCTCGCCGACGGAGAGGTTGTAATCGTTGTACCGGGGCAGGCCCTCGATACGCCGCTGCTGCCAGTCCATGCCCGCGTGGATCCACAGGGCCGGGTCTTCGCGGTCGTAGAAGGCCGGTTGTCCCGGGCCGGGACCCGTGCCGGTCTGCCCCTGCATCGCCCCGCCAGCGAGCAGGAGCGTGTCGCCCTCCTGCTTGTACATCTGGTAGTACACGCTGCCCACAGCGATCAGCACGATGCCCGTGTGCACAGTCAGCACGCCCAGGTTCACAAATTTGAACTCGATGCGCCGGATCGTGGCGACGATGAGGTTCACCGTGAACAAGAGCAGCATCGCGCGCATCGGCCACCACGCGTAGAACTCGAGCTCCGTCATCTCGACCGCCGGGAGTCTGCGGATCGTGATGCTCGCGTACCGCTCGACAAAGGGCGCAAAGAGGCGGAAGCCCTCACCCGTGGCGGGCTCGTAGTAGATCGCCGGCCAGATGAAATCGAGCCAGACGAAAACGCCCGCTGCGGTGATAGCTGCAAAGACGCCGACTTTCAGAAGAAACGACGACGCCCGCCCCATCTGCCTTCCGCCGGCAAGCCTGCCCGCCAGAACAAACCCGATCGCGCCCGGCAGCACCGAGACAACCAGCAGCGAGGCGATGTACACAAGCCACGTCGGGATGAGCGCCAACAGCCCGACCGGCACACTGGCCAGAACCGCGTAGAGCGCCACGCCCACGAGCAGGATCGCTGCCAGCGTGATCGAGCTGAGCGCGTGCATGATGTACCGAACGGGCGTGAGCGGACCGGTCAGGTTCTCACGGTCCCACGCCTGAACTCGCCGCCACTTCGCACTCAACCGATGACCTCGCAGATTGGAATCGCTCTAGTTGTCGAGATACTACGCAGGCACCGACCGACAGACTCCTGTTCAGCCGGAGTGGTTCCTGTCAAACAGCAATTCTGGCACGCTCTTGGATACCATCACGCGTTCGGCCGGCGAGCCCTTACCAGTCGCCGGGATCGCCAGAATTCCGATCGGCGTCGAGCCTTCGGAGAGGGTGACGAGCGCATCGTCGAATCCGAGCACCCGAGAGCCGTGAGTTGTGATCATTTTGATGAGCGTGTCGGGATCGGCGCCATCGCGTGCGTGGAGGAACCGGGCTTCATCCAGTGTGCTCAGGCCCAGACCCGCTTCATCCAGAATGCCGGATGGAAGGTTGATGATCGAGTCCGTCCCGAGGGCGACCTCGATACCCGCAGCCAGCATGTCGCGGTACCGGTGCGGCCCGAAATGGCGGTCGGCGCCGAAGTACGCGCTGGCGCGGGGGCAGTAGACCACCTTTGTGCGCGCCTCGGCGAGGATCGCGAGGTCCTCGTCGGAGCACTGGTTGACGTGCACCGCGCTTGAGCCGCTCTGCCGGATGAACGGCTCAAGGTGCTCGACCGGCGAGTGACCCTTGCCAAAGTCGGCGGCCGCGGCGTCGCTCCAGATGCCGAGTTTCTGGATGAGTTCGAGTTGTGGGCCGGCGCACTCGGCGATGAACCGGCGTTCCTCGATGGACTCGGCGAGGTGGGTGATGAGGGGAAGGCGACCGTATTGGGCGCATGCGGCTGGAGTCCCAATTTGGCGCGCCATCTGGTGAAACCGGGGATCGTCGCGAGAAACTCTTCAAGACAGGCTATCGAGGCCCCGGTTCGGGTGCCAATGGCGAAGAACTCAAGGTAGCTCACGCCCGCAAATCCTGAATTGGCAAGGGCTTGCCAGGGTTCGAGACACGGCTGCCCCCCTGCTGCTCCTGCGATATCACCCACGAGCCCGACGCCGCCCTTGCGGAGCAGGCGGCAGCCCTGGGCGACGGAGGCCCTGATTTGGGCTGGTTCTGTGTGCCGATTGGCGCGGACCATATCGACCCAGGCGACGAAGCCGGCGTCGGGATCGTGGGGCCTCGGGCCGATGTGCGTGAGATCGAGGTGGGAGTGCGCGTTGACGATCGCGGGCATGAGGATGCAGCCGGGGCGATCGATGCGGCTGGCCCTGTCGGTTGCGGGGTGTGACTGGATCTGGGCGAGCGGTCCGGCGGCGAGGACGCGATGGGATTGCGGTGAGTGTTCGACGAGGATCGCGGCGGGTGCCTGTCGGTTGCCCGGGATGGAGAGTTTTGCGCATGTGACAGCGTCTGCGGTGATGAGCGAGATGGAAGTTGTTGATCTGGTCACGAAGTTGCGGTCTCTGGCGTCATTGTGCGCTTGCGGTTGATATCCTTGGCAGTCCATCGGCGTCGCGAGCGGCTTGGCCGCCACGCTGCGGGCCTGGTGGTTTGGACGATCCAGAGAAGGAGTGGCAGATGTCCGCACGCAAGAATTTCAAATTCCGGGTTGCTGGTCTGGTCGGTCTTGGGCTCACGATGGGCCTGGGCGGGTGCGTTTCTCAGCAGCACTATGACCAGATGGAGATGCAGTACCGGGCCGCGGCGGACCGCAACTCGACGCTCGCACGCGAGAACGAGCAGCTCCAGAGCGCTCTTTCCCTGCAGGGCAACGCGAGCAGCGGCACGCAGAGCACGCTCGAGCAG
>CAXBOF010000189.1:0-5192 GCA_963977205.1 uncultured Phycisphaera sp.
GAAGATGCGGCCCTTTTCGAGCGACCAGCAGAGTTCTGCTGAGCCGGGTTTGAAGTCGGGGTTCGGGCTGAACTTGGTGAAGAACTCGGGCGTGGTGGCCAGAACAGGCAGGCCCATGTACTGGTCGCCGAGCTGGGTGGGGATGGCGTACTCGGCGGGGAAGCTGTTTGTGAGCTGGTTGAATTTGGCGGGTGTGATCGGGCGCGCCGGGGCGTTGGCGTAAAAGATGCCGTTGAGCACGGAGACGAGTGGCGACGAGTCGGCGGTGACGAGCAAATGCATGTTGCCCGAGCCGCGCTCGAAGGCGCGCCGGCCCGAGTCACGCATCGAGAGCAGCGTGAGCATGAGGCCCACGGCGATGGCGACGGTAATGACGGTCGTCACCGTGGAGAAGAGCCGGCTCGACATGCTGCGCCGGATGATGGTCCAGTCGGTCATGGCCATTTGGGTGCGTCCTTGGAAACGAAGTATGAATCAGGCGGTGACGAGCTGGTCGAGTGACTCGCGGCGAGTGAAGCGGTCGGCCATGGATGGGTCGTGGCTCGTGCAGAGCAGGGCGGCCCCGACTTTCTGGCACGTCGATTGGATCAGATCCATCGCTGCCCCGGCGTTCTCGGGGTCGAGGCTGGCGGTGGGCTCATCGGCGAGCACCAGAGCCGGGCTCGTGGCGACGGCCCGCGCGACCGCGACGCGCTGCATCTGCCCGATCGAGAAGTCGGCGACATCGCGATCGGGCGTTGGGATACCCACGATCTTGAGCAATTCGAGGGCTCTGGCGTCGTGCTCTTTGCGGGGCACCTCGGAGAACATCAGCGCTGCGAGCACGTTCTCTTTGGCAGAGAACCCACGGAGCAGGTTGAAGTTCTGGAAAATCATGCCGACCTTTGAGCCGCGGTAGAGGTCGCGTTTGGCGCCGCTGAATGCGTGGATGTCCTGGCCGTGAACACGGACGACGCCTTGGTCGGGGTCGATCAGCCCGGCGACGATCTGCAGGAGCGTGCTCTTGCCGCGGCCGGAGGCGCCTGTTAATAGTGCCTGCTCGCCCGGCTGCAATTGGAGCGAGCGGACATCGACGATCCAGGGCGCGTTCGGAGCGGCCCCCGGGTATCGGAATTTGAGGTCGCGTAATTCGAGGGCCGGCGTTTGGTCACTCATGGTGATTGAGTGTAGGGGGCTACTTCATGGTGCCACCATGCATCTTCGATGCGTGGTGATTGCAGGAGCTGAACACAGATTGCATCACCCATCGGAGATGGGTGATTGCACCGAGCGTGTCGAGTGTCTTATTTAGTTGCCGCCGCCGCGATTGCCACCGCCGGGTCGTTGGCCGCCGCGCATCGCATTGCCCATGCGCTGGCGGAAAGCCATCATGAGCCCCATCGCCCCGCGCGATCTCGCGCATAGAAGTGTCCATCTGCTCCATCATCACCTGACGCATCGCGTCGCGGCTTTCCTCGTCGCGGAACAGGTCTCGGCGATCCTCAGCAGGCACATCTTCCATCAGACGCGAGGCCTCGGCGAAGTACTGCTTTTTGCGGTCGCTGCTCAAGCGGTCGACCCGGCCCGAGTTGATCACCGCGACGGCTTCGCTGGCGGTCTTGGGTAAACGCACCGGGCGGTTATCCCAGGCGAAGTACGCGCCCGCGCCCAAGGCGCAGACTGCAAGCAGCGTCGCGACCGAACCGACGGCGACTTTGCGGGCCTTGGTCCAGTCGGCGTCGACGGCCTTGCGCTTCTCGCCGAACTCGATGCCATCGAGGAGTGATTTGCTCATCGTGTGCTCCGTGGGTGCTTAGCGCCCGGGCTGGGCGGGGCCATCCTGATCATATTTGCCGACGTGCCCGTCTCCGAAGAGAAGATTGCGTGTGTCGTGGAAGAAATCGACCGGGACGAGGCGGCCGTCCTGAGTCTCGTAGGTGTTGCCATCGAAATCGTGCGCGATGGGGATCCGTACCGGCTGCATGTTGAGACGGGTATAGAAGAAAGAGTCCTCAAGTTTCTGCCCGCCGAGCGCGGAGATGTACATGTACGAGGATTTGCCGATCTCTTCCCGGCCGTTGTCGGCGGTATAGGTGACGCTGTAGACCGATTTGTCGCCCGGGCAGCGCCATGCTTTGGAATCGATCTCGAAGTAGTTGTCGAGCGATTGATTGAATGAGGTCGGCCACGAGCCGTCGTCGTTGAGAAAGTTGAGCCAAGGCCGTGGCATGTAGGTGCCCACGGGCATGATCTCTTTGAAATCGCCCTTGTAGAGCTCGACCGCCTGGCCCACGCCCCGCAGGTTGGCGGCGCAGGCGGTGCGTCTGCCCGCATCCATGACCCTGGGCAGAGCGGGCAGCAGGAGCGCGAGCAGGACCGCGATGATCGAGATCACCACGAGAAGTTCGATGAGTGAGAAGGCTTTTCGTTGCACGCTGGCAGAACGCCGGTGGGAGCTTGGCATTGCAAACAAATCGGTAGCTCGGGGCAGATTGGGTGAATCAGGATGAAATCGTGGGTCCCTAGTTATTTGCCATTGAGAGCGTCTTGGAGCAGCTTGATCGCCTCGGCGGGGTGGAATCCCGGGGCCGAGACGAAGTGGTGCTCCTTGAGGACGATCACCCTGTCGTTTTTGACCGCCCGCAGCGCGTTCCAGCCGGGGAATCTGGCGAGCATCTCAAGCTGCTGGTCGGCTGCCATATGAGAGATCAGCACGATCACATCGGGATCGGAGGCGAGCGCCGATTCGACACTGAAGGGCGAGAAGCCACGAAAGAGCTTGCTTTCGTCGCCCGCGTTGACGAGTTCACCGCCGACGAGGGAGATGACGTCGCCGAGGTAGGTCTCGGGCATAAAGGCGAAAAACGCGCCGGGAGCGCCGAAGAGGGCGTAGACGCGTGTGGTCGATTTGGGTGTGCTTTCCAGCAATTCGGTAATGCTCTCGTCGAGACGCGAAGCAATGGAGTCGGCCTCTTCGGCGTGGCCGGTGATCGTGCCGAGCAGGCGGATTTCTGCGAGCAGATCGTCAAAGCTTGTCGGATCGAGGACGGCGACGGGCGTGCCGACGGCCTTCTCGATTGTGTCCACAAAGCCCGCGTGCACGATGGAAACGATGATGAGGTCTGTATCGAGGGCGGCGAGCTGCTCGAGATTCGGGCCTGCTGAATGACGCACGCTGATCGCGTGGACTTCTTTGGCTGCCTCAGAGAGCTCGAACTTCACATCGCCCCGGGCGATGGGGGCGGTGCCCATCTCGATGAGCGGGTCGACGGCGTAGTGGGACAGGGCCGCGATGCGGGTAGCGGGGGCGTCGAGTTTGATCGTTCTGCCGAGATCATCGCGGAACTCGATCGGCTCGGCAGAAGCCGAGAGCGCGAGGAGGATTGTGCTGAACAGGGCGGTGAAGATCGATCGGGACATCACGGGCTCCGTCTAGTTGAGACTGGGTCTCAATGGTAGGCTGCCGATCCCTGGCGGACCGGGTGGGGGACGGTTTGTAGACTGCGCTCATCCAGAGGAGGCATGTTCATGCAAACCGATCCGAGCCCTGAGCACGCGTGGCTGAAACAACTCGTTGGGGATTGGCGTTTCGAGCACGAGTTCTCACCCGGACCGGGCGAGCCGACGATCAAGCTGCCCGGCAGGGAGAAAGTCAGAATGATGGGCGATCTCTGGGTCGTCTTTGAGGGCGGCGGCGAGATGCACACGGGCGATGAGATGAGCTATCTCATGACGCTCGGGTTCGATCCGAACAAGGGCGCATACGTCGGGTCGTGGATCGGGTCGCCGATGGCGCACAGGGCACGCTCGAGGAGGGCGGCAAGACGCTGCCGCTCGAGACAGAGGGGCCGAGCTTTGAAGATCCGACCAAGCTCGTTTGGTACCGGGACGTGATCGGGATCGTGGACGAGAGCCATCGCACGCTGACGTCGCAGATGCGGGGGGGGGATGGGGCTTTGATATCGTTTATGGAAGCCAGGTACGAGCGTCAGTAAAGAGAACTCAGGCGGCGCCGCGTTGTTGTGACTCTGAAGCCCACCGAGCCACGCCTGCGATCAGCAGTTGCTTGTCGATTGGTTTGGTGAAGAAATCATCGCATCCAGCGCTGAGCGATTTTTCGCGTGAGCCTTGCATCGCGTGGGCGGTCAGAGCCAGGATGGGGCCGGTATAGCCGTCGGCTCTGAGTCTTTGAGTCGTTTCGTAGCCATCGAGGCACGGCATCTGCATGTCCATCAGAATGACACCGAAGGCATCGTGGCCGCACTTCTCAACGAGCTTGAGGACCTCTTCGCCGTTGGATGCGACGGTGACCGATGCGCCCTGTGATTTCAGGATGTGCGTGATGAGCCGCTGATTGTCGTAGCCGTCCTCTGCGAGCAGGACGCTGATCGAGCGCAGATGATCGTGCTCGAACGAAGTGTTGGTCGAGTGATGGTTTGTGCGTGTGACGTGCATTGTTGTAAAGAGATCCTCTGGCGGGATGAGGTGGTCATTGGCTTGGGTGCCGGCGTCGACACGGAGTGTGACGCGAGTGCCCTCGTCGATCTTGGAATTGATCTCGAGCGAGCCGCCAAGGACTTTGGCAAGCTCGGCGGAGATTTTGAGACCCAGACCCGTGCCACCGAATTGACGTGCGGTTGTGTTGTCGGCCTGCGTAAACGCCTCAAAGTGCCGCACTTTCTCGAGATGCTCGGGCGTCATGCCAATGCCAGTATCTGCAACACAGATCCGCACCATCGAGCTCTGGGTTTCGTACCCGAAGTGGATGGTGATGCGCCCGCCTTGAGTGAATTTGATCGCGTTGCTGACGAGGTTGTGCAGGATCTGGCGCAGGCGCGTCGGGTCGGTTTGGATTCGGCTTGGAATATCGGATTCGTACGCGACAACCAGCTCGATGAGCTTCTTGGCGGCTCGCGGGGTTTGGAGTTCCACCACACTCTCAACGATTTCAATCGGATTGATCTCAACCCGCTCGACAGACATCCGGCCGGCCTCGATTTTCGAGACGTCCAGAACATCGTCGATAATCATGAGCAGGTGCCGGCTGTTGGCGTTGATCGTGTCCGCGGCTTCACGCATCTGACCCGGAAAATCCTTCTCGCCAAGCTCTTCGCTGAGAAGCTCGGCATAGCCAAGAATCGCGGTCATGGGTGTGCGGATCTCGTGGCTCATCGTGGCCAGAAAGTAGCTCTTTGCGGTGTTTGCGGCTTCGG
>CAXBOF010000190.1:0-5185 GCA_963977205.1 uncultured Phycisphaera sp.
ACGGTTTCGTCCACGGGCCGATGCTCTCGCAGGAGTGGTAGAGCATCGAGGCGGCATGGACTGCCCCTTCAGGGGTCGCCATGTATGACCGGCTGATCCCGACGCTGTTCCATCCTGCGTCGAGCGCTCCGTACCGGTTCACCTGGAGAACCCCGTAGCTGTCGTCGCGAGTGCGAGGGCTGTAGTTGCGGGCGTTCGTGCAGCGGCTCTCTCGATACATGATTGGCCGAAACAAGTCATACGGCATCTCGTACTTGGCGAGCAGCGGTTTCCACGACTCGCAGTCCCAGTCGACGGGCGCTGGATTAGTTGCCGGCGGGACCGCTGGGGACTGTCGGCCTCGGACTGCCTTGGCCAGCGGGGCGTGGATCCCCTCATGGATTGGACGGGGCTCAGCCTTGGCAACGTCGGCGATTAATAGCGCAGCAAGTACTACCCATAATAGAAACAATACAGAGACTGTTCGGTCTTTCATTTGTTTTCCTTTCGTCGGCGATAGCCGGTTGATTTGCGTATATTCGCCCTGATGCTGTTCTCTGAACGGCTAACAACCTCCATGTGATTAACGTTCATGCAGTTGCGGTGGCCTTCGCACAGGTGGTCAATGGTGGCGTCATCCTCGTCGTCCAAACTGATTGGCCCGACGAGTTTCTCGTAGGCGTAACGGTGAGCGATTCGAACGACAGACTTCATCTTGAAGGAGGCGTACCCGCTCGAGTCTAGGGCGCCAGTCCACAGGACACATTCACAGCCCTCGTCGGGGCACCGCTCTAGCTTGGTTCGGACGGTGCGCGTCAGCCTGGATCGGTATTCGGCGAACTCCTCGTCGTTCATCTGCCGAACTCCTTCCTGGCGTTGTCCCTCATGATCGTCTTCACTTGTTCGACGGAGATGCCGTACCGATCTGCCGCCGGTTTCCATCCCCTAGTTTTTCGGCAGTACCAGATGACGCTGGCGTCGCGTGGGTTGCTCATAGCACGCTCCGCAGCACGACTTCGGCGATGGCTGGGTTGACGGCGTTGCCGACCTGGCGGAACTGGCTGGTCTTGGAACCCTGGAAGGGGAAGTCTGCCGGGAACCCTTGGAGCACTGCTGCTTCGGCGACGGTAACGCGACGGGCGTGGGTGCCGGGGGTTCGGGATGGCTTCCCACCCTCCCCCGCAACTCGAGCGGCCTTGTTCTCTTTGCCGTGCCAGTTGTTGTCGGGGTCGGCAGTGACGGTGGCGGCGCCTTTGGACGACTGGGTTGGCGCTGGCTGCTCGACGGAGCGCGGCCGCCCTTCGCCGCCCTGCATCATGTGGGTCCAGCTTCGCGCCTTCGCGGTGAGGCCTAACGCTGGCTGGTCTCCCTGTCGGAAGTCTCGGGCGCGATACTCGACGCCGTCGATAGCGATCGAAGCCCCACGGTCGGCACGGCGGGGGAACCCGACTAGGTGATCAGACCAGTCGCCACGCTCGCATGCTGCGTCCATTGCTTCTCGCGATGTCTTGGGAAAAATCTCGGCGCCTCCGGTGCTTGTCCCTCCGGCGGTGACGGTGTAGGAGCCTCGCTTGGTCATCCCCCACCCGAGCGCCTCGGACATCGAAACCCACGGGCGCAGGCCAGCGTCGAGCTTCTCTGGATTGCGTGGGTGGTAGCGGGAGTGGGTGGGCGCTGGCGCTTCGACGGGGCGGTGAAGTGAAGCCCCCAGCCAAGCTCGGGTGCGGGTTTGCGGCACGCCGTACTGCTCGGAGTGCAGGACTCCTGTCCAGGTTTGGTAGCCGAGACCATACAGCCCAACTTCGTATGATTCCCAGATCGGCAGGACGCTACGGACCTGCTCCATACTGATCGAGTCGGGACGTAGTAAGTGGATCCACATCGCAGGTTCGAGGACCAGCAGCGACCCTTTGGGAACATCCGATAGGTCGACGGTGTGCTCCCCGTGGAGGAGGATTTGGACGGCGGCTCTCCCGAGTGCATCGAGATGGTTGCGCCCTTCACCCTTCCCGGCTATCGAGAAAGACTGGCAGGGTGGCGAGGCGTGGATGTGGAGCAGGTCTCCCATCCAGGGCCGGTAGGAAGAAGAGTCTGCGTAGTCGTCTGGATCGAGTGCTGTGATGTCGGATTGCTCGCACTTCATGCCGGCGGCGGCCTGCGTGGCGACGGCGTCCGCATCTAGCTCAATGCCCCACACGTCGTCTGTGAAGGCGTGGGAGCCGAGGCTGAAGCCACCGGCGCCAGAGAATAGGTCGAGAACTGTAAGGTGATTCATGCGTCGACCCCGCCATCGGCGAAGGTCTTGAGGCGGCTCTTCTTGTTGTAGGCACGCTGAGCTCGACAGTTGGGTGAGCAGGTGAGCGCGTCCTGTCGCAGCGGGAAGAACTCCTTGTTGCAGTTCAGGCAGCGGTAGACGGGCCTGGCGCAGGTCCGGCATTGCTTGCCGATGTCGTCCTTGCCTGGCCACTGGGCGGCGCCCCAGTAGGCGGAAAGGAGCGGCGGCTGAACGCTGGCGAGGATTTCGGCGGCGAGGGCATTGGAGCGGGTAGGAGCCGGGACGAGGACGACGCGATCGGCGACGACATCGAGCTGTTTTTCGCCGATGAGTTCGAGGAACACTTCGATGAGGTTCGTTTCGGGGGCGAACAGCGGGTCGGTGATCACTGGTCGCTGGCCTGCGAGTCGCGATAGTCGGCTTCGTCGGTCCATACGGTGGGCTCGGGCTCGTCTTCGGTTGCGAACAAGCCGCCCGAGCCGAGACGAGGCACGATGTAGGACTCAAGGGTCCACCCGGCGACATCGTGCCCACCTACGATGACGGAGTCGCCAGCGCTGCCGGTGATGTCAGACTCGAGCACCTCGTAGTTGCTCGGTAGGTAGCGGGCCACTCGTTCCTCGGTGATGTCGAGCCCGAAGACGGTAGCGATGCGGAAAGGGGCGGGTTGGTTGGTCATGGTGGCTGATCCTAACGGGTAGTGGTGAAGGGGGCTGTGTGAACTGCGTCACGCATGCTTGGCCGGCCCCTTGGAGGGTTATTTGGCGGGGTGGCGGCATCCCACTCGACGGGGATCCATTCGCCGGCGGATTTATTGAGGCGGCGGTGCCACACCCCACCGATTTTCTTCACGTCGTAGGCTGGGCTGATTCGACTGATCAGGGGTGGCTTCTTAGGGCCATCCCCGCCATCTCGACGCTTCCTGAATCGA
The DNA here is from genome assembly GCA_963977205.1 of uncultured Phycisphaera sp. Lineage (GTDB taxonomy): Bacteria > Planctomycetota > Phycisphaerae > Phycisphaerales > UBA1924. The sequence goes on from CAXBOF010000190.1 coordinate 3,186, forward strand.
GCAGCGGTCTCGCTCCTACAGATCTTGCAGGCCGGGGCGCCTTGGCGGTCCGGCCGTAGGTAGGTGTTGCTGGGTGTGAGTTCGTGCCCGTGGGCGCAGAATTGGTGCTTCATTTCTTCTTCCTGATGTAGCGGCGGCGGGATGTTGAAGGAGGGCATGGCGCCGGGATCCATGCGGCGGAAATAGCCTTGCGGCGTCTGAACCTCTCTCGGATCTCGGCCCTGGCTTCTTCGCACTCCTGGTGGAGCGGGTCGAGGTGCTCCATGAAGTCGGCGACCATGCGGGCGTCGGTCTGCTCGCTACTCATATCGCGTCGGCCTCCCGCTCGGAGCGGGTAGGCGAAGTACCGGCCAGAAGGTGCTCAAGTGCCCGGTGCTGGGTCGTGTAGGTCGCTCCGGTGCCGTGGCCCGGTCCACATATCGTGGTGACGCAGCCGTCCTCCCTGGCGACGAGGTAGCCGACCAGGGCGCCGATGTTGGTCTTCACGGTGGTCACAGATCCCGTGACGAGGAATTGCAGGTTGGTCATTGGTTGCCTTTCGGGGCGGGTATGTCGTGAGGGTAAGAGAATGTGTGGTCCGGTGAGACCCTGGCGACGAGGTCTTGCCACGGCTCCAGCAGCATCCAGGCTGGCGGCCTAGCTGGCTCCCAGTCGGCTTCGCAGTCTTCGCACATCTCGTCGGACTCTTCGCCCATGAGGCACCCGTCGCACTCAGAGCAGTGCGACTCGCATGCTTCGTGGGCGAGGCTGGCGAGTATGTTCGCATCGCTGTCGCTGAACCCTCCCATAGCGGGTCCGGGGCGGCGCCGATTGAGCCCGCTCATAAGCGCAGCCCACGCCGCCACTCCGCTTGCAGTGCGAAGTGCGCTGCAGTTGGCATGCCGTTTGTGGTGTGGTTGTTGCTGCAAGTGATTTGCGGTCCAACGCCCGACGGGCGCATTGTCGCAGCCTCCGTAACGTCTTCGCATAAACACAGTACGCATGCTTGCGGGTCGGTTTGTGGGTCGTGAACTGGCCACCCTCCCATAGCGGGTCCGGGGCGGCGTCGATTGAGTCCGCTCATTGTGTGACCTCGCCGTAGATTGTCTCAATGGCGAGCTCGGCGGCGGTCCTGCACCTGTCGCCGAGCTCCCGGTACCACATGTCTCCGGCGTTCTCGGCGTCGGTCCATACCTGAGCGGGCAGCAGGTCGCCGATCTCGTAGCGGACGTCGAGGGTGTAGTGCAGGCCTCGCTCGGTTCCGTCATAGCACTCGGCGACGTTCTCGATTGCTCGCGGGCCGTTGCTGCGGACGAGGCGGATGTACTCGGCAGCGAGTTCCACGGGGCTAGGCATCGGAGCGGGCAGTATGTTGGTGGTTTGCATGGTGGGATCCTTTGGTTGGTTGTTCATCGTTCGGAGGGCGGGCACTCGGCGCAGTACGGGAATCCGCAGGCGTCGACATCGCTGAGCGGGCGGGCGGGGAGGAGAGGCGCATAGGCGGGAGTGTTCGAAGCCTCGCGTCCGGCGGCGGCGTTCTCGGTGATTGAGTGCTGACATGAGGCGCACCCGTAGCGGGCTGGGTCGCTGTTGACTGGCAGGGTGTCGATGCCGAGGATCTGCAGGGAAACCAGCAGGTCGCTGTAGTGGTCGAAGGACCACATGCCGCATGAGAAGGCCTCGACCTCATCGTGGGAGTTGATGTTGGGGTAGAGCCCCATAATCCACTCTCCGCCGTCCGCCGTCACGACGAGGACAACGCCATCAGAGCGGGTCCATTCGTCGCCGTAGTGCTTGAGGCTGTCGCCACCCCGAGACCACGACGCACCCCCTCCACCCATCATGGCGGGTGTCGGGTCGATGACGTACGAACCGGGGTCAGCGGGTGCTGCTATTTCGGCGAGGTGGGTGGTTGAGTAGCTCATGGGTTATGTTCCTATCGGGTTGGCGGGTGGTTGATGCGGGAGTGTGGCGGGTGTCACAGAATTTTCTGGACGCAGCGGGTATGTAGCGGGTAGGGG
>CAXBOF010000191.1:0-5180 GCA_963977205.1 uncultured Phycisphaera sp.
CGATCTTCTCCGACCAGTTCTCCCGCCTCCGCGACGGCGACCGTTTCTTCTACCTGAACGACGCCGACCTGCTCCCGTGGCTGAGCGAGATCGAGAACACAAGCCTCGCCGACATCATCGCCGCCAACACGGATGCGATGCTCACGGGCAACGTCTTCGTCATCCCCGCGCCGGCCTCGCTGGCCCTGCTCGGCCTGGCGGGCATCGGCTCGATTCGTCGACGCAGAACATGACGAGTCAAAGCTCTTCCCAGTCCCAGGCCTCAACTCCAAATTCAAAGGCGCATTGCTCCATCGCGGATTGGACATCGTCGTGCCAGGTGTCAGTCAATTCATTCCCATCGCTGTCGTAGCGCAAAACGTAGACATTGCTGTGGCCGGGATATTGCGAGATATCGAGACGAGCAGGCGGTGGTAATTTTGCCCCGTCTCTGTAGTGATTCACATCCGGGTTGACACAGCGGAAGTGATCGCTCGTTGTGCGGTAGAGGGCTTTCAATTCGTCCATCCATGCGAGTATAAAATGGAATTGGAAGCCACGCTATCGGAATATGATAAGACGAGGAAGTGAAAACAGGAGCTGCTGGCAATGAGCGCAGACATCATCGACTACAAAATCATCGGCGACGACATGCAGGCCGTGATCATCACACTCGATCCGGATGAGGCCGTCGTGGCAGAGGCCGGCGCGATGATGTATATCGACCCGGATATCGAGATGGCCACGCACCTCTCCATGAAGGCCGGCGGCGCGGGCGTGGGCGGCGCGTTCGGAAAGCTCTTCGAGGCCGGCAAGCGCGTCATGACGGGCGACTCCTTCTTCATCACCTACTTCGCCAACACCGGCCATACCCGGCGCGACTGCGCCTTTGCCGCCCCGTACCCCGGACACGTCATCCCGATCGAGCTTGCCGACCACGGCGGGCAGCTCGTCTGTCAGAAGAATTCCTTCCTCTGTGCAGCGCGGGGCGTCGAGATCGATATCGCCCTCCAGCGCAAGCTCGGCGTAGGCCTCTTCGGCGGCGAGGGCTTCATCCTCCAGAAACTCTCAAGCCCCTCGGGCAACGGCCAGGCATTCCTCCACGCTGGCGGCTCAATCATCAAACGTGAACTCGCGCCGGACGAGACGCTCCGCGTCGATACAGGCTGCCTCGTCGCCTTCGAGAAATCCGTCAGCTACGACATCCAGTTCGTCAAGGGCATCAAGAACAAGCTCTTCGGCGGCGAGGGACTCTTCTACGCCGCCATGACCGGCCCGGGCAAAGTCTGGATCCAGACACTCCCCTTCAGTCGACTGGCCGACCGCATCATCGTCGCAAGCCGCACACAGAAGGGCGAGGGCTCGGTTCTGGGCGGGGTATTCAAGATGATGGACGGGCAATAACCCATGCGGACCGGCCCGCTTGCCGATAGCCTCCGTATCGCCCTGCGCCCGCGGGGATGTACAAGTGACCCACGGAGCCTCGCATGCGCGCCCTGATCCTGGCCGACAGCTGCAACCCCGAATGGCCAAGCCTCCCCATCGTGGGCTACAAGGCCGCGCTCGCGCTGGCCGAGATCTGCGATGTCACCGTCGCCACGCACGTGCGAAACCGCGAGAACATCGAGAAGCACGGCTTCGGCAAGGCCGAGGTTGTCTACCTCGACAACGAGTACATCGCCAAACCCATGTACAAGGCCAGCACCATGATCCGTGGCGGCAAATCCGTCGCCTGGACGGCCGGCATCGCAATGAGCTATCTCCCCTACATCGCCTTCGAACGCCAGGCCTGGAAGCACCTCGGCAAACGCATCCGAGGCAAAGAATTCGACGTCGTCCACCGCATCACGCCAATGTCGCCCACGCTGCCCAGCTGGATCGCAGGTCGGGGCGATGTGCCCTTCGTGCTCGGGCCGCTCAACGGCGGGCTCAAGTGGCCCCCGGATTTCAAGGCCGAGCTGGCGCGCGAACGCGAATGGCTCACCTACATCCGCGGCGCGTACCGCCACCTGCCCTATCTCAAACGAACGTACAAGAAGTCCGCCTGCATCCTCGCCGGCTTCAAGCACACGATGAACGACATCCCCCAGTGGTGCCACGAGCGCGTCGTGCTCCTGCCCGAGGTCGGCGTCGACCCGAGCGTCTTCCAATCGCGCACGCCCTCAAACTCCGACCGGCTCACCTTCGTCTTCGTCGGACGCCTCGTGCCCTACAAGTGCGCCGATGTCGCTATCCGCGCCTTCGCCCAGAGCGAAGACCTCCGCAAACACCGCCTGCTCATCATCGGTGACGGCCCCGACCGCCCCATGCTCGAAGCGCTCATCCGCGAGCACAAGCTCGAAGACACCGTCGAGCTCGCCGGCTGGGTCGATCAGAAGGAAGTCGGAAATCTCCTGCGATCGGCCGACGTCTTTGTGTTCCCGTCGATCCGAGAGCTCGGCGCGGGCGTCGTCGTCGAGGCGATGGCGGCGGGCCTGCCGAGTGTCGTTGTCGACTACGGCGAGTGCGGCCGCAAGGTCCCCCTTGGCAACAAAGAGCAGATCGCCCAGGCGATGCGCATCCACCTCGACCAGCTCGCGCACGACAAGGACCTGCGCGAGAACCTCGGAGCCGCTGCACGCAAGCGCGTCGAGGAGCACCTCACCTGGCAGGCCAAGGCCCGCCAGACGCTCGACATATATGAGTGGGTCACGCATCAGCGCCGCGAAAAACCCGAGTTTGCTGTGCAGTAGCGGGCTATCAGCCAGTATGAACGAACAATCATCCCCTGCTCATAGCGCGTTCACCGCGATCACCCATGCTCTCCTGAGACCAAGCGTGCTTCACAACCAGCACGCGCAACATAAGGAGACCACAATGAACAGGGACCAGCTGCAAGGCAAATGGAAACAGTTCAGGGGCCGCGCCCAAGAGAAGTGGGGCAAGCTCACGGACGACGACCTCGATGTCGTCGACGGCAAGGCCGACCAGCTCGCTGGCAAGATCCAGGAGCGCTACGGCAAAACCCGTGAAGAAGCAGAGAAGGAAGTGGACGAATTCTGCCACACCTGCAACTGCTAATCACATCACTTTGGTTGCCCTGCAACCACGCTTCCTCTGTTGAAGACGCGGGTGAGATGCTGCTCGGCGAAGGACCGCCACGCAATGCAGCAACTCACCCGTCTTCATTTTTGATTTCGACTTCCTCGATCGTCGTCCGCCGGAGCGTCACCTTGCCGGCCGGCGTGTCGCGCTCCTCGGTCTCGACGGTGCGCTTGACCTCGTGCTTCTGAGAATCCCCGGCCGGCGCCCTGAGCGCGCGCCAGATCTCCCCGGTGAACTTCCCAAGGCTCCGCGAGATGCTCTCTTTCTTATTGCCCATGAGGCTGGATTCTCTCCTCCCCCGTCGCCGACGGGGGAGGTGTCCGCGAAGCGGACGGAGGGGGCCTAATCAGTGCCCGTGCTTCTTATTCCGCGCCTCATCGATCAGCCCGGATATCTGCTCGGGCTTGACGAACTCGTGCAGCGTCTCGTCGACCAGAATCGCCGGCGCCCCGCCGCACGCGCCCAGGCACTCCAGCTCGATCAGCGTGAAGGCCTTGTCCTCGGTCGTCTCGCCCACATCGATGCCCAGCTTGTTCTTGCACGCCTGCGTCACCGCGCCCTGGCCGCAGAACTCGCACGCGATCGATCGGCACACCGCCACGACGTGCTCGCCCTTGGGATGCGTCCAATATTCCTCGTAGAACGTCACCGTGTCGATCACGTCGCTCGGCTGGATCTCGAGGAACTCGGCCACCTCAAGCATCGCCTGCGGGGGCACCCAGCCGTAGGCGTGCTGGATCTCATGCAACACCGGCAACAGCGCCGCCAGCGTCGTCTCGAAGCGAGGCAGGATCTCGTCCTTCAGGCGACCACGCATCTCGTCCGTCAAATAAGGCTCGGCCCGCTTCTCGACCGTCGCGCCCGCGCTGTCTTTGGTGATCCAAGCCATCGACTGACTCCTCGCTCTGGGTACGCCAAGATGCTAGCGGCCAGAATCATCCTCGGCGTAGATCGACTCGATCGGGTGCTTGCCCGGGCTCATCAGACGCCCGTTCAGAGCCGTGTGCCCGACCATCGGCCCGCCGAACATGTATCGGCACAGACTCCCCTGCCCGCCCTCGACCTGCGTCTCGGCGACAATCTCCTCATCCCGAGGCAACTCTTCCTTGAACGAACCCCAGCTCACCACATGCACCGGCTTGCCGCTGGGACTCGCAAGCAGCACCCAGTCGCCCTTATTCGAGAACCCAGCAAACTCGCTGGTGATCTCCATCGAAAAAACCCACGTGCCCAGCTTGGCGTGCTTTTCTTTGGGGGCCGCCGTTGGTGTCCCGACGTCGGCACTCCTGCTCATGCCGTGGCCGTTGAAGACCACAACGATCTCGCCCGGCTCGAGCGTGAACTCCGGGAACGCGAACTCCACCGCGCCCTGCCCGCCCGCGTTGCGATCGCTCAGCGTGTACCCGGTCAGCTCGATCTCTTCATCGTGCGGATTCATGAGCTCGACAAACTCATCGCCCGAGGAGTCGCGCGTGCCATCCATGTTCGCGTCGCCGCCGTCCTTGGGCACGACAGCAAGAATCTCGGTGATCAAGGGATGCGGGAACACGACCTTGGGTGTGTTCTCGTCCTTCTCGGGCTGGATGCCCGTGAGCATGCCCGCCACCGCGACCCAATGAATCAGCATCGTCAGACTCCCTCTGCGCTTAAGCCAGCTCTTTCAGTCCTGATCTCTTTCAATCAATCGCCACTGGACGCCTTCGATGCCGCTTTGCAGCGTGGTCGGCAGGATGTGGGCGGTCGTCTCGCCACCGGGGATATTGGTGCTGGCTGTCTGTGCCGCGATCCCCTCGGGCTGCGCCAGCAGCCTCGCCCAAGACCTCGATGCCTTGACCGGCCCAAGCGTCGCCGCATCGCCCGGCGCGAGTCGCGTGGTTTCCAGCACCTTTGTCTTGCCAAACCACGACGTGTACGCCAACTGCACACGGACCGGGTGCGGCGACTTGTTCGCCACGTTGGCGCTGAACGTCCCCGAGCAACCGGCCAGCACCGCCAGCATCGCAGCAAGCAAGCCAAAGCGGAGTGTGCGTAGTTGTGCGCTCATGTGTGGTGCTCCAATCACTTTGATTCTGTCGGGCGAAGCTGCGCGATGCAAGCTTTGGCTTACGGATCGCGCC